>NZ_JBDMZG010000072.1:0-19516 GCF_039769035.1 Pacificibacter sp. | reverse complement strand
TTGACCCTGACACCACGATGGCGATCTTGGCGGGATTTTCGCACAACCGCCGCGTGATGATCCAAGGCTACCACGGCACGGGTAAATCCACGCACATCGAACAAGTGGCTGCGCGCCTGAAATGGCCTTCCGTGCGTGTGAACCTCGACAGCCATATTTCGCGCATTGATTTGATCGGTAAAGATGCGATCAAACTGCGTGATGGCAAACAAGTCACCGAATTCCACGAAGGCATTTTGCCATGGGCGCTGCGTAATCCTGTGGCGATTGTGTTTGATGAGTACGATGCCGGCCGCGCAGACGTGATGTTTGTGATCCAGCGTGTTTTGGAACATGACGGCAAACTGACGTTGCTCGACCAAAACGAAATCATCACACCGAACCCGAACTTCCGCCTGTTCGCCACTGCGAACACTGTGGGCTTGGGCGACACCACAGGCCTTTACCACGGCACGCAACAGATCAACCAAGCGCAAATGGACCGTTGGTCTTTGGTCGCGACGCTCAACTACCTGAGCCAAGATGCTGAAGCTGCAATCGTTTTGTCCAAAAGCCCGCATTACAACACAGAAAAAGGCCGCAAGCAGATCAGCCAGATGGTGACAACTGCCTCGCTCACACGCACGGCGTTTATGAACGGCGATCTGTCCACTGTGATGTCCCCGCGCACTGTGATCACTTGGGCGCAAAACGCTGAGATTTTCCGCGATGTGGGCTATGCCTTCCGCCTAACATTCCTCAACAAATGTGACGAGCTTGAGCGCCAAACAGTGGCCGAAATTTACCAGCGATGCTTTGACGAAGAACTGCCTGAATCTGCCGTCAACATGACAATGGCCTAATGTGTCGTGCACGTCTTTGACTGCGAAAAGATTGAAAAGGGGCACGTCGGGTGTCCCTTTTTTCACAAGCGCTTCTGATACATCCGCGCCCAAAGATAAGCGCAAAATTGCATATGCATCCTTTGCGCTTCCCCTTGCCCGCCTCTCTTCACAGTGATTTAACAGCCCTATGAATAAGCCAAGCGACAACCCCGCAGATCCGTTCAAAAAGGCGCTTGCCGAAGCCACCAAAGTGCTGGCTGACGACGCTGAATTGACGGTCTCCTATTCGATGGACCCCGCGGGGCTCACGCCTGACACTGTGCGCTTGCCGCAGATTTCACGCCGCATGACCCGCGACGAAGTGCTGCTAGCCCGCGGAACAGCCGATGCCTTGGCGCTGCGCCACAAGTATCACAACAGAGGCACATTTGATCGCTACGCGCCTCAGGGCCAAATGGCTTTTGATATTTACGATTCGCTTGAAACTGCGCGCTGCGAAGCCGTGGGCGCGCGTCACATGCCTGGCACCAGCAAAAATATCGACGCGAAGATCAACCACGAAGCCATGCGCCGTGGCTATGACAGTGTGAAATCCACCGAAGATGCGCCGCTGGCCCAAGCCATGGGATACTACATGCGCCACCTGACCACAGGGCGCGATTTGCCTGGTGGGGCGCAAAACGTCATGGAGATTTGGCGCGACTTTATCGAACAGCAAACCGCTGGTACCTTTGATGATCTCGACAGCTTTCTGGAAGACCAAAAAGCTTTTGCACGCTTGGCGCGCCGCTTGATCGAAGACCTCGGCTACGGCGATCAACTGGGTGATGACCCTGACGATTTGGATTCCGATGAAGACCAAAATGCTGAGTCAGAAGAAGATCAAGAAGACGTCGAATCCGAAGGGGACGATCAAGAACAAGAGGACGATGCCGACGCCTCCCCTGAGAGCGCGCAAGAAGAACAGCAAGACGCCTCAGAGGCCACGATTTCGTCTGACGACATGGCGCAAGACGAGTACACCGACGAGGTGGAAATGCCCAACGACGAGGCCGAGGCAGAACCACCTCAGCCAGCGCCTGTGTCAGATGCTGATCCGAATTATCAAGTCTTTTCAACAAAATACGATGAAGAGATCGCCGCAGAAGATTTGGCGGAAGCCGCCGAATTGGAACGTTTGCGCGCCTATCTAGACCAACAGTTGGAACCGCTCAAAGGGGCTGTGTCTCGTTTGGCCAACAAATTGCAGCGCCGCCTGCAAGCGCAGCAAAACCGGTCTTGGGAATTTGACCTTGAAGAAGGCACGTTGGATGCGGGTCGCCTTGCCCGTGTCGTCGCCAACCCGACGACACCGCTGTCATTCAAACGCGAAAAAGATACTGAATTTCGCGACACCGTCGTGACCATTTTGCTGGACAACTCAGGTTCCATGCGCGGCCGCCCGATTTCGATCGCAGCGATCTGTGCCGACGTTTTGTCGCGCACGCTTGAACGGTGTTCGGTGAAAGTCGAAGTGCTCGGCTTTACCACACGCGCGTGGAAAGGTGGCCAAAGCCGCGAGGAATGGCTGGCTGAAGGACGCCCGCAAATGCCGGGTCGTTTGAACGATCTGCGTCACATCATCTACAAAAATGCCGACGCCCCAATGCGCCGTACGCGGTCCAATTTGGGCCTGATGATGAAAGAAGGGCTGCTGAAAGAAAACATCGACGGCGAGGCGCTTGAATGGGCGCATCGACGCATGATGGCGCGTGGTGAAGCACGCAAAATCTTGATGGTGATTTCAGATGGCGCCCCTGTCGACGACAGCACCCTTTCCGTAAATCCTTCTAATTACTTAGAAAAACACTTGCGCGATGTGATCGAACTGGTCGAAAAGCGCAAACAGGTTGAACTGATTGCCGTTGGTATCGGCCATGATGTGACGCGCTACTACGAACGCGCTGTGACCATTACGGATGTCGAACAATTGGCGGGTGCAATGACCGAACAACTGGCCGCGCTGTTTGACACAGATCCACGCGCGCGTGCCCGTTTCTCTGGCATCCGCAAAGCCACGATGGCACGCTAAAGTCTGATAAGAATATTCCCAAATAGGCTAGGATATATCTGATGTTCCAAACTTTTGATGTCACAAGCCGCCCAGAGCAAGCCGCTCCACGCATCACAGCCCTTCGGGTTGCCATGACCGATGCGCGTCTTGATGCCTTTATCGTGCCTCGTGCAGATGCCCATCAGGGCGAATATGTCGCCGCCTGCGACGAACGTCTGGCTTGGCTAACAGGCTTCACAGGATCTGCCGGATTTTGCGTTGTTGCCCGCAATGGCGCCGCCATGTTCACCGACGGCCGTTACACCATGCAGGTGCGCGCGCAATGCGATGCGGATCTGTTCGAATATGTGGATTGGCCAGCAACATCGATTGGCGAATGGATTTTGCCGCGCAAAGCCGAAACCATCGGATTTGATCCGTGGCTGCACACCGAACAAGAAATCAATGCGCTTCGTGACACGCTGAAAGGCAGTGACAAAACTTTGGTCGCGACCCATAACCTAATCGACAAAATTTGGACCGACCGCCCGACACGCCCCGCCGCCCCCGCTGTCGCACAACCGTTTGAATTGACCGGCATGACCACCGAAGACAAATTCGAGTTGGTGATCAAAGCCTTGCAAAAAGCGGGTGCGCAAACAGGGGTGTTTACTTTGCCAGACAGCATCTCGTGGTTGTTGAATATCCGTGGTTCGGATGTGGCACATAACCCTGTGGTGCAGGCGTTTGCGACCCTGAACACGCAAGGCAAATTGCATCTGTTCGCCGATCCAGCCAAGTTTGAAGACTTGGGTCCAGATCCCCGCATTGTGATCGCGCCACGTTCTGAATTTAACCCACATCTACAAGGCCTTGAGGGCACCGTGTTGATCGATCCGTCCAGCGCGCCCTATGCGTTGCGCAGCTTGATTGACGACTCCGGCGCCACGATTGTTCTTGGCGACGATCCTTGTATTTTGCCCAAAGCGTGCAAAACCGAGGCTGAGATTGCGGGCTCGCGTGAAGCGCATTTGCGCGACGGCGCGGCTGTGATTGAATTCCTTGCGTGGCTTGACGCGCAAGACCCAGCGCAACACAGCGAAATCTCGGCAGCAACCGCGCTTGAGGGCTTTCGCGCGGCCACAAACCAGCTCAAAGACATCTCTTTTGACACGATCAGTGGCTCTGGCCCCAATGGCGCGATTGTGCACTACCGCGTCACCACCGAGACGGATCGCAAGCTGTCCGAAAGCGAACTGTTGCTGGTGGACAGTGGCGGGCAATATGTCGACGGCACCACGGACATCACACGCACAGTCTCATTGGGGCATCCCGGTGCAGAGGAACGCGCGGCCTTTACGGCTGTGCTGCAAGGCATGATAGCTGTGTCCACGGCCCGCTTTCCACGCGGCGTCGCGGGGGCGCATCTAGACGCCCTTGCCCGCGCGCCCTTGTGGCGTATGGGGCGCGACTATGATCACGGGACCGGCCACGGTGTTGGGTCTTATTTGTCCGTGCACGAAGGTCCGCAGCGCATTTCGCGCGTCTCGCAACTGCCTTTGCAGGTCGGCATGATTTTATCTAACGAACCCGGCTATTATAAAGCGGGCGCATATGGTATTCGCATTGAAAATCTCATTGTCGTGCGAGAAGCGCCTGACATCGACGGGTGCGATCCACGCGATATGCTCGACTTTGAGACGTTGACCTTTGTGCCGATTGACCGCGATCTTATCAATGCGGACGAACTGGCGCCTTGGGAAAGAGATTGGCTCGACAGTTACCACGCGCAAGTGTGGGATCTTGTCTCTGCACGTGTCAGTGCAAGCGCCAAAGAATGGTTACGCAACGCCACTGCTGCATTGTGACCTTCATTTGTGAAATTTGCCTGCTAGGCTCAAAAACTAATTAGGAGGCTAACTATGGCTGACCACATCACTATTCGCACTGCACCTGGAACGTGGGTTGTCCGCGCAGGCGGCGCCGTTTTGGGCGAAACCGACGCTGCTTTGGAACTGACTGAAGGCGACTATCCGCCCGTGATTTATTTCCCACGTGATGCGCTGGCGATGGCGTTTTTGGACGCGTCTGACACGAAATCCACCTGCCCTTTCAAAGGGGACGCCTCGTATTACTCTATCCAAACCAAATCGGTTTTGATCGAAGACGCGGCTTGGTCCTATGAAAACCCCAAAGAAGGCCTTGAGCAAATCAAAGGCTATTTGGCGTTTTACCCGCAAAAAGCCGCTGTGGAAATGATCTGACACAGACTTGGTATTTGACGCGTTATCAAAGGGGTGCAGATTTCTGCGCCCCTTTTGCATGCGCCGTGACACTGTAATTTAGCTGTGTTCCTCAGCCGCAGTTTCAGCCAAGGCTTTGTTGAACTCGCGCAAAGCGTCCACTTGAAACAACGCACCGTGCAGCTCAGGGCCGATGTCGTCGCGCAGGGTCACCACCGGAATAAACACCAAATTATGCGCCTCGAAAATTGGCATCGCCGTTTCAAGCGTGGCGTTGGGCGAAATATAAATTCCTTTGGTAATAAGGTCTTGGCAGTCTGACTTTTTGGCTGGCCGCTGCGCATCAAAGTCACGATAGCATTCATGGACCCGCACGGTAGCCAGCAAGTAAGCTTGCGGCCCCGCCGCCAAATGCACGCCGCGCCGCTCAAGCGATGTCAAAAAGAACGACCGATCAACAAGCTTAGAGGCAATCGCAGTCGACAATGACACAGCCACCATCACGGCCAGTCCCGTCTGCCAGTCGCCCGTGAGCTCGAAGACAATCAACGTCGTTGAAATAGGCGCGCCCAAAACAGCCGCAGCCACGGCCCCCATGCCCGCCAAAGCGTATAACGTCACTGTCCCAGATACTTCTGGGAAAACAGCCGTGGCAATCAATCCAAACGCAAGGCCTGTCATCGCCCCGACCATCAACGCCGGCGAAAACACCCCGCCGCCCATACGCCCCGCCATGGTGATCGCAACAGCGGCCACCTTGACGACGGTGAACACAATGGCTTGCCACAACAACAATTGCCCCGTCAGCGCCAATGATGTGGTCTCATAGCCGACCCCAATCACATGCGGGAAAACGATGGCGATGAGCCCCAACAAGAACCCCGCCAAAGCAGGGCGAAACACCGGTGGAATGCTGGCTTTTTCAACAACCCATGTGCCAAAATCATCAGCCATAAAAATCGAGCGCATCATCAAAACAGCGATCAATCCGCATAGGGCCCCAAGCATGACAAAGGCAGGCAGTTCAACATAGAACGACAACGCGCCTTCGGCGGCCAAGGTGAATTCAGTCACGTCACCATACTCGATCCGGTTGATCACCGTGCCCGCGACAGCTGCAATTGCGATTGGCGCGAAGGCATGCACCGCAAAGTGGCGCAAGATGACCTCAAGCGCAAAAATAGCGCCCGCAATGGGGGCATTAAAAGACGCGGAAACAGCACCCGCGACAGCGCAGCCCAACAGATCGCGCCCCGTCATGCCATTCGCGTGCAATCGGTTGGAAAACCAAGTTGAAATGACGGCTGCCAAGTGCACCACAGGCCCCTCACGTCCCGTAGATCCCCCTGTCGACAGTGTGATCAACGACGCAACGGCTGAAGCCAACCCCGCGCGTTTTTCAACCCGCCCATTGTTCAAAGCTGCCCCTTCGATAACATCGGCGACGGACCGGACACGGCCGTCTGGCGTGAACCAGTTCAGCACAACCCCAACCGCCAAACCGCCCACGACAGGCAAGGCCAAAACCCAGTACCACGGCAAGTGTTCAGCGACGCTGTGCAAAAGATTGATGTCTTCGGCACCATAAAAAAACGATTGAAGGCCGGTGATCCATTTGCGGAAAAACAATGCGGCAAAGCCAGAGGCAACGCCGATCAATAATGCAATAAACCAAAATTGCACTTGCGACGGGCCGCGCTCGCGCATTAAGCGCAAGGTGTCCGCGACGCCTGCGCGGGTGTCGCGCCACGCTTTGCGCGGGTAGGATGATTTGTCTTCGGCCATGCCGCGCCGCCCCCGTTTTTTGCCGCTTAAAGCTTCAGATGCGCGTCATACTGCGCGCGAAAAAAAGAAACGCCGCTGGTTCGTGCGATTGATGACAGGCATCTCGCAACCATTGAGAGCCTTATCAAAACGCCATGCCGCGCTGAATTTCTGTTTATTCTAAAGACTTAGTGGACGTGTTCCAAGCCTGAACTTGGCATAGGTTTCAGAGTTTGGCACGACGCCTAAAATACTGACACACACACGGCCTGTACGGGCCAAACACGCCCAGTGTCAGCCGTTCAATAGCTCTTGGGCCGCTGCCCGCGCGGGATCAGTGACAGTGTCGCCAGACAGCATTCGCGCAATTTCATCAATCCGCAGCTGGCCTTCAAGCGGCACCACTTCGGACAGTGTTGTTCCGTTTTCAACCCGCTTTGCAACGCGCCAATGATGCGCCCCAAGGGCGGCCACCTGCGGTGAATGGGTCACCACAAGCACTTGGCCTTCTGCGGCCAGCGCCTTAAGCCTGCGCCCAACAGCATCCGCCGTAGCTCCGCCCACTCCGCGATCAATTTCGTCAAATATCATCGTCACATCAGACTGATCGCGTGTCAGGCACACCTTGAGCGCCAGCAAAAACCGCGACAACTCACCACCTGATGCAATCTTATTCAACGGGCCTGCGGGCGCGCCTGGGTTGGTGGCCACAGTGAACGACACGCTGTCTTGCCCGTCTGGCCCTGCATCTGCGCTTGCCACAATCGTGGCAAACACGGCGCGTTCCATTTTCAACGGCGCAAGCTCTGCACTCATCATCGCATCAAGTTCCGCCGCCGCAGTTGTGCGTGCTTTGGTCAAAGCGTCCGCTGCATGCGCATAGCGTTCTTGAGCATCCTTGAGGTCGTTTTCCAAGCGGATCAGGTCATCTGCGCCACCGTCAAGCGCCTTCAATTTGCTGCGCAGCGTATCCGCAAATGGCCCCAGATCATCGGCCAACACATTGTGTTTCCGCGCAAGACCTCGAATGGCAAACAGCCGCTCTTCAACGGTTTCCAGATCATGCGGATTGAATCGCAATGCATCCATGCAATCTTCAACGCCAGACTGCGCCTCAGCCAGCTCATTGAGCGTGCGGTTAAGGCCTTCTATCGCCTCGTCCAAACGCCCATCCGCCTTGTCAGCCGCCCCTTCGAGCCAGCGCAACGCATCCGTCAACGCCCCTTCGGCGGCGTCATAGGACATCGCTTGATGAGCTTTGGAAATGTCAGATGAAATCTTTTCAGCCGATTGCATCAGGCGCCGTTCTGCGTCCAATGTGGCTTCTTCGCCTGCTTGCGGGTCAAGCGCGTCCAACTCGCCGACAGCGTGGCGCAAAAACTCTTCTTCCGCTTTCAAAGCCAATTGCTGCGCTTGTGCGGCTTCAAGGTCTTTGCGGATCGCGGCAAGCACTTTCCACGCCGTGCGCGTTTTGAACAGCTTGCTTTCAAGCGATCCAAATGTGTCCAAAAGCACGCGGTGTCCGCGCGGGTTCAGTAGGCCACGATCATCGTGTTGCCCGTGCAATTCGACCAACAGTTCGGACAAACGCCGCAAGACATCGCCAGACACGCGCCGGTCATTGACCCAAGCCGTTTTACGCCCGTCTGCAGTGTTCACGCGGCGCAAAATCAATTCACCATCGCTGACGTCAATGCCTGCGTCTTCAAACAAAGCTGCCGCAACAGGGCCTTTGGGCACGTCAAATTCCGCGATGACTTCGCCTTGCTTGGCACCTGCGCGCACAAGTTCGGCACGCCCACGCCAGCCCAATACGAACCCAAGACTGTCGAGCAAAATGGATTTACCAGCGCCCGTTTCACCGGTGAGAACATTCAATCCAGGTTGGAACGCCAATTCCAAACGATCGATGATCAGCATGTCACGAATATCGAGACTTCTTAACATAGCAGCCTCAGTGTACCGATCAGAGCCATTCGCCGCGCACCATCTGGCGGTATACGGAACTCAACCAGTTGTTGCCCAACGAGCGCGCATCAAGCCCTTGCCCTGTGAGCAATCTGTAGCTGTCTGTGTACCACTCGGTTGACTTGTAGTTGTGCCCCAAAATCGCACCAGCGGTCTGGGCTTCTTCGGTCAGGCCAAGCGCAAGATAGGCTTCGACCAAACGGTGCAAGGCTTCTGGCGTATGTTGTGTCGTCTGGAATTGCTCGACCACAACGCGGAACCGATTGGCGGCTGCAGCGTAGTGTTTGCGTTTGAGGTAGTAACGCCCAATTTCCATTTCTTTGGCAGCCAAGTGATCAAAGGCCAAATCAAATTTCAAAACGGCAGAACGCGCGTATTCAGTGTCTGGGAATTGCTCAATCACCACGCGCAACGCTTGGAGCGCTTGGAAGGTCAGACCTTGGTCACGGCCCACATCATCGATTTGGTCATAGTATGACAAAGCGAGCAAGTAATGCGCATAGGCGGAATCTGCATCGGCTGGGTAGAAATCAATGAAGCGCTGTGCTGCAAGGCGCGCTTGTGGATAATCACGCCCACGATGATAGGAAAAAGCTTCCATGATCAGCGCGCGTTTTGCCCATGAAGAGTAAGGGTATAACCGTTCAATTTCACCAAAGTAATGCGCCGCTGTGTCGAAATCCTTTGTGGTGATTTCATATTCGGCGCGGTTGAAAATATCTTCGGCCGAATAGCCTTCAAGATCACGCACTGGGGCTTGGTTGCCACAAGCTGCCAACACTGCCAACGAGAAAACTGATGCCACTTTAAGGCCGTTAAACAGTCCTGCGCGCATGAACATTCCACCTTCGTCAAATTTCGGACCCGCGAACACGGGTGATGCACCACTCCTAGCACAGAATTTTTCGGTGCAAAACGCCTTAACTAACGAAAACAGAGATGTGAAGGATCGGTGGCGAAAACCAGCAGATCAGGCGCAGTAGGACAGATCCGAAACGCTAACGCCCGCGCCCGGCAATGTTTGCGCAACAGCTTCGTTCACAGTTGCAAAAGCCCAGGCACCTGGTGTGGCAAAAAGTTCGCGCAACAAAGCATTGGTCATAGCATGTCCGGAGCGAACACCGACATAGCGCCCCAAGATCGGAGCCCCCGCAAGGGCAAGATCACCAAGCGCATCAAGCATCTTGTGACGCACTGGCTCATCGTCATGACGCAGGCCCGCGCCGCTTTCAACGTGGTCACCGTCGAACACAACAGCATTTTCACCAGGGACACCGCCCAAAGCCAAACCATTGGACTGCATCCAATCGACTTCGGCTTGGCGGCAAAATGTGCGCGAGTTGGACAGTTCACGGATGAACGCCCCATTGGCCATCACAAGGTTCTTGGTCTGCACGCCAATGGCCGCATCTTCAAAATCAATGTGGAAATCAATTTCCATCGTCTCTGCTGGTTCCAGACGCGCGGTTGCATCGCCAACAACAACTTCAACAGGCTTAAGAACCTTAAGAACACGGGTTGGCCCCTCTTGGCGCACAAGTCCTGCGGACAACAAAGCGGCAACAAAAGGTGCAGCAGAGCCGTCTTCGATCGGCACTTCAGGCCCATCAACCGAGACAACAGCGTTGGTCACGCCACAGCCCGCAAGTGCGGCCATGATGTGTTCAATGGTAGAAATCTCGACGCCATCTTTATTGCGGATCAGCGTGCACAGCTTGGACGGCACTACAGAATCCCAGCGCGCCTCGATTCGGGCGTCGCGGGTATCGTTAATATCGGCAGCAATATCTGATCGTACAAAAGAAAGACCGGTATTTGGTCGTGCCGCTTCAACTGTCATGCGCACAGGCAAACCGGAGTGGAGGCCAACTCCGTTGAAGGTAATCGTCTTTGCGACAGTCTTTTGCACAGCGTGCCTCTTGGTTAACGTGCCCGCAACATTCACCCCATAAATTGGGCCAATGTCGCCTACGGGCTTGGTTGAGAATGGGGTACGGATGTTTGCACGCACACTCAACTCAAACTTTGTAACAGAATGAAACATGCAGCGGGGCCTACGGGCAAAAAATCGCGCACACTCGCGCCGCACCGCAGCAAGCGGTTGGTAAAAAAGAAAAAGACCGGAAAAATCCGGTCTTTTGTTTTTCAAAATTTCAAAGATTGTGATGAGATTAGCCAGTCGAAATCGCTGAAAACCTCACAAAATCAGTTTGCTTGACGGCGCAAGAACGCTGGGATTTCGATCTTTTCCTGCTCAGGATTTGGATCTTGATCCTCGTCGTAAGACTGATGAACCTGTGGCTGACGGCTAGGTTGCGCGGCATAGCGCTGCGCAGGTGCCGCTTGCTGAGGTTGCTGTGTTTCAGCCTCTTCCGCGCCATTTCCAGTCATCCGGCCAATCAATGAATTGATCCCAAAGCGACCTTGTTTTGGCTGCTCAGGTGCCCCAAAGCTGCGCGGCTGCGCGGCTGGCTGATGGTGCTGTGGTTGAGCCGGTGCTTCTGGTGTGCGCGCAACAGCGGCTTGCAAACGCGCAATCGCATCTGGCGTTGGTGTGCCAGCTGGGGGACGCGGTGCAGAATAGGCTTCTGGCTCTGCTTCGCGCGCAGGTTGCTGATAAGTTTGCTCCGCACGTGGCTGGTATGCTGGTGCAGGCACTTCATCCGCGGGTGCGAACTGCTCGGCAGGCTCTTCAACCGCGGCGGTTTGTGGATCAAACACATCCAAAGACGGTTGCACTGGCGCCTCTTGAGCAACTTCAACTTCCGGCGCTGCAGGGGCTTCTTCCATGGCTGGCGCGAGTGGCTCAGCCAAGCGACGGCGTGGTGCCGGCGCGGCATCAGTTGACTCGATAACGTCGATACCTGTTGCCACAACAGAGACGCGCATTTTGCCACCCAAAGATGGGTCCATTGTAGAACCAACGATGATGTTGGCTTCTGGATCGACTTCTTCGCGAATGCGGTTTGCCGCTTCGTCGAGTTCGAACAATGTCAAATCGTCGCCGCCAGTGATGTTGATCAAAACGCCTTTTGCGCCCGCCAATGACATCTCGTCGAGCAATGGGTTGGCGATGGCTTTTTCTGCAGCTTGGATCGCGCGATCTTCGCCCTCTGCCTCGCCTGTGCCCATCATCGCTTTGCCCATTTCGTCCATTACGGCACGAACGTCAGCAAAGTCGAGGTTGATCAAGCCAGGACGCACCATCAAGTCGGTCACGCCCTTAACGCCTTGGTACAACACGTCATCCGCCATGGAGAACGCGTCCGTGAATGTGGTTTTCTCATTCGCAAGGCGGAACAAGTTTTGGTTCGGAATGATGATCAATGTGTCGACCATCTTTTGCAACGCTTCAACGCCCTCGTCGGCTTGACGCATGCGCTTGTTGCCTTCGAACTGGAATGGCTTGGTGACAACACCAACAGTCAGAACACCAAGCTCACGTGCGGCTTGCGCGATGATCGGCGCAGCACCTGTACCGGTGCCGCCGCCCATGCCTGCTGTGATAAAGCACATGTGTGCGCCAGCAAGTTGATCAACGATTGTCTCAATGCTTTCCTCAGCGGCGGCTGCGCCAACAGCTGGGCGTGCACCTGCTCCCAGACCTTCAGTGACTTTGAGACCAATTTGAATTTTGGCTGAAGCGTTTGAGTGCTGCAGAGCTTGCGCATCCGTGTTCGCAACAACGAAGTCGACGCCCTCAAGCTCTTTTTCGATCATGTTATTGACCGCATTACCGCCGGCGCCACCGACGCCAAACACTGTGATACGAGGTTTCAAATCGTCCCGCTCGGGCATTGTGAGGTTCAAAGCCATGATCTAACCGCCTGTTTTATGTTTCGGGTTACATGCTGTCCGACACGTTGACCCGTTAACTGTCCCTGCTCAGCAACACGCCAAACAAATCTTACCTATTCCCAACGATACTATGGGTTTTTGCGCCCGACGTCACCCAAAAAACACAGTTCAGACACAAAATGTGGGGAATCCGAGTGAGAATTAGGCGGTATTTTGCGCATAAATCAACATTTAGGGGAATTTGACACAAGCTTAACTAGCGGCAAGACGCACTTGTCGCGAGACATGGGGCTACACCCCAATAATCTTAACCAATTGTGTCAAAACACTGCTCGTGCCTGACGCGAAACAAGGGTCACGATCCTTAAGATTCTTTGACCACCACCTATGGGCGTGTTTCTACAGATAAGTCTAAACGCAAAAGGCCCGCAGGAAAACAACTTTCCACACGGGCCTTTCAAAATTCATGCGCAAAGTGGCGTTACCAGTTGTCTTTGAACCAACGCACAGCGCGTTTCAGCGACTTCGCAGGATAGCGCTCTGCCGGAATTTCGAAATCCCACCACTCGTCTTGCGGATTGGCCGCGAACAAGCACAACCCAACAGCCGATGCAAAAGCGGCCCCTGTTGCGGCTTGCGGCAAGCCTTGCACGCGCAACGGCCGACCGATGCGCACTTGTTGCCCGAGAATTTTCGGCGCAAGACCATCAAGTCCTGGAATTTGGCTCGCGCCCCCTGTCAGCACAATTTGCTGACTTGGCAGATGCTCAAACCCAGCGGCGTCCAAACAATCACGCACACCTTCGAGAATTTCTTCCACACGCGGGCGCATGATGCCGATCAGTTCTGCGCGCGACACAGTGCGACGATCACGATCCCAATCGCCACTGTCGCCACCGATCTCGATCATCTCGCGATCATCCATGCCCGTGGCCACAACACCGCCGTAAAAGGTCTTGATCCGTTCAGCCGTAGATGTCGGAATTTGCAGCCCCATCGCAATGTCAGAGGTAACGTGATCGCCCCCCATGCGCACGGAGTCGGCATAGATCATGTGTTTCTTCATAAAAATGGACACATCCGAAGATCCGCCACCCAAATCAACACAGGCCGCACCGAGTTCTTGCTCGTCTTCAACCAAAGTGGAAACCCCAGCCATGTAGGCCGAAGAGGCAACGCCAGCGACTTCAAGATCACAGCGTTTGATACAGTACAGCAAGTTCTGAATTGTCGCTGTATCAACCGTCAGCATGTGCATGTCGCATGCCAAATTGTTGCCAATCTGGCCGCGCGGATCCGCCATGCCTGAGCGATGATCCAAGGCAAAGTTGACAGGTTGGGCATGGATCACTTCGCGGTGGGCACCGTAGTCAGGCACATCGCAAGCTGCCAAAACACGTGCCACGTCTTGCTCAGACACAGCCTCTGAGTCCAACTCAACTTCGCCTGCCAAACCGTAAGACCGCTGCGCCCCGCCTGAAAAACAAGCAATGACATGATCAACGCGCGTCTGCGCCATCTTTTGCGCGGTCTGAACAGCGGTGCGAATAGCACGCTCGGTTTCAGCCATCGCTTCGATTTCGCCAAACTTCACACCGCGTGATCGCGTGGTCGCTGCGCCAATCACACGAAAGGCAGATTGGCCCGCAAGCGATCCAACCCCGTCTCCGCCAGTGAAATGGTCGCCGTCAAAACGCAAAACAAGGCATGCAATCTTGGATGTCCCAACATCCAAGATTGAAATCACACCGCGTTGAATAGCTGCTTTGCGCATGTTCCGCATAGCGCGC
The DNA here is from genome assembly GCF_039769035.1 of Pacificibacter sp. NCBI lineage: Bacteria > Pseudomonadati > Pseudomonadota > Alphaproteobacteria > Rhodobacterales > Roseobacteraceae > Pacificibacter > Pacificibacter sp. The sequence continues at coordinate 5,097 of NZ_JBDMZG010000072.1, read as the reverse complement.
TGCGCAGAATAAAGATCGGTCATGTTAGCAACACTCCAGTTATAGTCCCTTTATCCGACGAAATTCATCCCGCGCAGCTTCAGAGATACGCAAAGTAGGTCGGTTTGGGTTACGCATATCAACGGCGCGCACATCGCGCTCCAACAGGTCTTGGGCTTGATCAAAAGCAATCACTTGCGCCAAGGCAGCAAACGGATTTTCTTCGGGCAGCATAATGCGCTGCGCATCATCCAAGACGATGTCCCAGCGACGCTCACCCACACGCACGATACCGCGCACGCGGTTCATCAAAGGCGATGCTGACTCAAGCAAACCCAAAGCCTCATCAACAGCGCGCTCGGCACCTTCGCCTGCAATTAGTGGCAAATCTGGGCGATCCATACGCGCAGACAAAGACGCAACACGGTGGCCGTCTGCATCAAGCATCTCAAGCCCTTGCGGCCCGCGCCAGACAACAGCAGGGACACGCTCATTGATATCAATCTGCAAAATGCCGCCAGCCCGCACGCGCACACCTGCGCTTGCGACCGCATCAAGGCTTTCGATCTGCTCCAGCATGGCAGGCAGATCAAGATCAAACGAGGAAATCGGGAAATCAACGGGGGCCACTTCGCGAATGTCGGCGGCCAAATCTTCGGACGCGCCATCGACGGCCATAAGCTTGACCATGAATTCCGGCCGGTTCTGCAGCTCGGATTTCATCATGACATATTGGTCGGACACATAGCTGCGATTGTCTTCGTTCGCGGCCCAAACGCCGACCACCGCCAACACGGCCGCAACGGGCACGATGCGACGCATGGCAAAGCGGAACGATGGCGTCAGCCACAAACGGTTCATCTTATATGCAGCGCGTGACGGCGCAGGATCGCGCGGCTTGACTTCAGGCGCCTCCGCCTGCCCAGAACGCGCACGGATCACCCGCGCAACAGCTTCTGAGACGCGGGCGGATCCACCGGCCTGGGCTGGCTTTGCATAGTGCATAGAGTCTAACGGGTGCATGACGCGTCCTCCACCATCCAAGTGACAAATTCAGCGAAACTGATGCCATCTGCTTGCGCTTGCTCTGGGCTGAGCGAGGTGGGCGTCATGCCGGGCTGCGTGTTGGTCTCGAGCAGGAAAAGACCGTCTGCGCCCTTGCTGTCGTCCCAGCGAAAATCTGTGCGCGTCACGCCGCGACACCCAAGTGCCTGATGCGCGCGCACGGCATATTCTTGGCAAAGCGCAGTGATGTCTGCTGGCAAGTCCGCCGGACAAACATGGCGTGACCCGCCCGCTTTGTATTTCGCATCGTAGTCATACCAGCCATCGGTGATGATATCGGTGACACTCAAAGCACGGTCGCCCATCACAGAACAGGTCAACTCGCGGCCAGGCAAAAACGCTTCAACCATAACCACGTCAGGCATATCGGAAGAAAGCTTGGGCGGGGCATCGCCTTCGTGCACCAAATAGACGCCAACAGAAGAGCCTTCGTTATACGGCTTCACAACATAGGGAGGCGCGATAACGTGACCGGCCTCAACCTCAGTTTTGCTTGCCAACTGACTGACCGCCACGGGCAAGCCAGTTGCAACAAAGATGTCACGTGTGCGGATTTTATCCATGGCAGTGGCAGAGGCCAAAACGCCAGAATGCGTATAGGGAATGCCCATCCATTCCAAAATACCTTGCACGCAGCCATCTTCACCCCAGCGGCCGTGCAATGCGTTGAACACAACATCGGGCGCGCAGTCGGTCAACTGCTGACACAGGTCTGCACCCGCATCAATTTCAATGACATCAAATCGTACGCCCTTAAGTGCAGCTGCGCATTCGCGCCCAGACGACAAAGACACCTCGCGTTCAGCCGAGGGTCCGCCCATCAATACCGCCACTTTTCGGGGTGCCCTGCTCGACATACCCATCAGTGCCTCATTATTCAGAACCTTTTTGGCTCTTGTAATTATGTTTTGGGCCTATTGCGGCCCGAATATAATCCAGAAAACTGGATCCGCCCTCGTTGGGGCTTTCGCTATTCGCGATATCTTACGAATCGTTTAACCAGTCGGGAGTCCGCTGACAACAGGCTCACCTAAAAATTCTCCGACACGCTTAATTTCCCACCTTAGCGTAAGACCCGAATTTTGGAACACTTTTTTTCGGACAGTTTCACCAAGTGTTTCCAAGTCGTGCGCGGTTGCATCACCTGTGTTGATCATGAAGTTAGAATGCATGGGACTCATTTGCGCGCCACCGATGGAAAATCCGCGCAATCCAGCGTCATCGATGACCTTCCACGCCTTGAGATCATGCACATCATCGGCCTGACCGGTTGAGGAAAATCCGGCAGGATTGCGAAACGTAGACCCCGCCGAGCGGTCTTTGGTGGGCTGCGTTTCATCGCGCTTTTTGAGCTGCGCTTCCATGCGTGCCTCAAGCTCAGCCGCGTCGCCAGTCTCTGCCCTAAACGTGGCTTCAACCACGACCCAGCCTTCGGGCAAGGTTGAGCCACGATATTCAAACTGCAAATCATCAGATGTCAGCGTCACGATGTCGCCCGTCCGCGTGACGGCCTTGACGGACACAAAGTGATCCGCCACATAAGATCCATAACATCCAGCGTTCATCCGCACAGCGCCACCAATGGCACCGGGGATTGTGCGCAAGAATGTCAAGTCAAGCCCCTGTGCTGCCGCTTTGCGCGCCACATGCGCATCCAATGCGGCCACACCTGCGGTGACCAAATTGCCATCAAAGGAAATGCCATTGAACCCGCGCCCCATGCGGATCACTACAGCACGAATGCCACCGTCACGCACGATCAGATTGGACCCAACGCCCATGGGAAACACTTGAACAGACGGATCGAGCGCTTTGAGAAACGCTTGCAAATCCTCCACATCGGCGGGCTGAAACAACGCATCCGCAGGCCCGCCGACGCGCAACCATGTCAGGTCCGCCAAAGGGCGATTTTCAGTTAAGGTGCCGCGCACGTCGGGAAAATTCATACCATGCCTCATCGTCTGCGCCTGACGTATCAGGACTTTTATAAATCATAAGGGCCCGCACTGCCCCCGCATTGGATCACGGTCTATGGGACAACGCCCAAAAGGAAAAGCCCCCAAACCAAACCGCCGCTCCATGCCCCATAGCGGCGCGATCTGGCTGCGACACTTAAATCGCGACACCAAGACCAAATACGATCAGCGTGCCAAGGGATAAGATCAAACCAGACCATGGCACCCAAGTTGCCACATGAAACGGTGCCTCTGAACTGGTGCGCTTGATCGCAATCAAAGCCCCGTTGACCAGTGAAAAGACAAGCAACAGCACCACAGAGGTGACACTTGCCAATCCCGCCAGCGGCAATTTCACGGCTGCAAACAAGACGCAAAGCGCCACAAAAAGCGTTGCAACAACAGGCGTGCCAAAGCGCGCGTGGGTTTGATGAAACACCCGCAACACGCCACCCCGTTTGCCAAGACCGTATAAAACACGCGATGCCATAACCAATTGCGCCAACACGCCATTCAGGGCTGCAGCCACAGCAATCGCAGACAAAATCGCAACGGGGCCTTTGCCCCCCGCCTCAAAGACCAAAGCCAAGGGGCGCGAGGACTCCGACAAGGCCTCAATCGGCACAGCGCGCACAGCAACCGTGGTGACGCCCGCATATATCAACGTGGTGATGACCAATGAGGCGATGATCGCAAATGGCAAAGTTTTCGACGGGTTGCGCACCTCTTCGGCCATATTCACGATGTCTTCAAAGCCGATAAAGGCGAAAAACGCGAGCGTCGCCGCGACCCCGACGCCAGACAAATATATGCCACCGGGCGCCAACCAATCGGGCGATACGGGCGCAGACATGCCCGACCAAATCACCAAGGCCAACCCCGTCAGCTCGACCAGCGTGAAAACGGCCGCCAAAGCAAGGCTTTCAAGCACACCGACAAGGGCAACAACCGTCAGCAGGATGCCTAGAACAATCACGGCAGCTTCAAGTGGAATATCGACAAAACTTGTCAAATACCCCGCCCCGCCGCGCAGTACGGCCGCGGCAGACAAAGTCCCGCCAAAGGTGACACCAAGGCCAACAAGCACCCCAAGCCAGCGCGCCGAAAAGCCAGTTTCGACATAGGCCGCTTCACCAGCGGCTTCGGGAATGCGCGTTGATAATTCGCAATAAGACAAGGCCGAAGGGGCTGCAATCAAGCCTGCCAAAAGAAACGCAAGTGGCGCATAAAGCCCCGCTTCGGCCGCCACAGCGCCGACCAGAACATAGATGCCAGCGCCCACCATCACCCCGACACCGTATGCTGTCAAAAGGCCTGGGCCGATCCGACGTTTGAGGGCGGTGCTCATGAGGTGTCTCCTTGTTACGTGGGTTTAATCCTTAGCGAGACGGTCCGCCAAACCATACGCCCAAGTGGAAATGGTCCCTGCCCCAAGGCACACAACCATATCCCCTTCGCGCGCTTGTTCGCGCACCAAACGTTCCAGATCTTCTTCAGAGGTCACAGCCCGTGCGTGACGGTGCCCGTGGCGGATCAAACCGGCCACAAGATCATCGCGACCGGCCCCCTCGATAGGATCTTCACCGGCTGCGAAAATGTCGGAAATGCCAACCACATCCGCCTCATTGAAACAGGTGCAGAAATCTTCGAACAGTGACGCAAGGCGGCTAAAACGGTGCGGCTGGTGCACGGCGATCACGCGGCCTTCGGTGGCTTGACGCGCGGCTTTGAGCACGGCCGCGATTTCCACGGGGTGGTGGCCATAGTCATCAATGATGGTCACGCCATTGAATTCACCCACACGGGTAAAGCGGCGGTTTACGCCACCAAAATTTGCCAAGCCTTGGCGAATTTCTTCAGGCTCCATACCCAAGTGGCGCGCGACAGCAACCGCTGACAAAGCATTGGATACGTTGTGATCGCCCGGCATCGGCAAGGAACAATCCTCAATCACGATGTCATCTTGTTGCAGTGCAATATCAAAATGCGCGACGCCGTTTTTGTAGCTCAAATTGATCGCCCGCACGTCCGCTTGCGCATTGAACCCGAAGGTCACAACACGGCGATCCGTGATCTTGCCCACAAGAGTTTGCACCTC
>NZ_JBDMZG010000071.1:0-41200 GCF_039769035.1 Pacificibacter sp. | reverse complement strand
TGTGGATTTCCGAGGTCACTTTCCACGCATAAACGCCCAAAAACACCACGCCCACAACGATGCCCGCCCATGAACCGATGACAAAAATATCGGGCAACTCCATGGCCACACCAGAGACATCGATCAAAGGCACATTATAGATCGCCACCAAACTCACCAAGGCAATGGCGACGCCCCCTGTCAAAATCGCCGATTTAGCCCGCAGTGCGGTGGCAGAAATGGTGACAGGCCCCAAAATCAGCAAGGCAAACGGGTTGTTCAGCCCGCCCGACAAATACAGCATCGCCGACAGTTGGGTGATGTCGAACAACAGCATCAACGTGGCGCCTCGTTCCGTCAGGCGCATGTTTTCGGGGTACACGACAGAGGCAAAAACGTTGACGATGATCGACGCACCAATCGCCACAGCAAAGCCGCCAAGCGACAATTGAAACTCCAAAAACAAGATCGCGCTGCCGATGGTGATGATCTGTCCAGCAATGGCGATCCACCTCAGCCAGACCAAAGTGCGCAGGCGCACCCAGTTTGAACGGCGTTCTTCGTTGATGATCTCTTCGGAAATATGGGCCATTGACAGATTATTGATCCTACTGCGTCATTTCATCCCTTGTTAGTCCGGCCCGTCCGTCCGATCAATGCGCAGGTTAACGCGCCGAGACCGTATGCGATAGAAACGAGTCGCTTTCAGGCGTGAAACCGTGAACATGAATTGCTGCATTTTGATTTTCCCACGTTTTGGGTCAAAGTTGAAATGCCTTTGAATCGGAGACACCACGATGCGCGCCGCAGCCATTACATCCGCACTTGCCATTGCCGCACTTTTGGGTGGCACCGCCTACTTTGCCTTTGGTCCCAAAGCGGCCAATGATTTCGCCAGCTGCACCCAAGCGGCTGTGGCGGGGGGCGCGATTGGTGGGCCGTTCGAATTGGTGGACGAAAATGGCGTGACCGTCACTGATAAGGACGTGATCACCAAGCCGACGATTTTGTATTTCGGCTACACCTTTTGCCCAGATGTGTGCCCCTTGGACAATATGCGCAACGCCGACGCACAGCGCATTTTGGACGAAAAAGGTTATGACACACAGACCGCGTTTATCTCGATCGACCCAGAGCGCGACACGCCTGAGGTCATGAAGGAATTCACCAGCCTGTTCCACGACAATATGATCGGTCTGACAGGGTCGCTCGCGCAGGTGAAATCAGCCTCTAGAGCCTATAAAACTTACTATCAAAAGCAGGTTGATGGCGATCCTGAATACTACCTGATGGATCACTCCACACAGACCTATTTTGTGATGCCAGAAGTGGGCTTTGTCGACTTTTTCAAACGCGATGATAGCTCTGAAAAGATGGCTGAAACCGTGGCCTGCTTCATTGATGCCGCTGGGTGAGATTTGACAAAGGCCTCAGGCAGCCTAGTGTTTTAGTGCACGGCGTTGCCTGCGCCACTTCTTGGAAAGGATGATGGGATGACGATAGAAAAGCTAGACATCGGTGACGACAAATCCTTGCTGCTCGTCGATGACGATGAACCCTTTTTGCGTCGCCTGACACGCGCCATGGAAAAACGCGGGTTCGAGGTCGAAATGGCTGGATCTGTTGCCGCTGGCAAGGCGATCTCAACCGCGCGCCCACCCGCTTATGCTGTCGTTGATTTGCGTCTGGAAGATGGCAACGGGTTGGACGTGGTCGAAGTGCTGCGCGCCAAACGCCCTGACAGCCGCATCGTGGTGCTGACAGGATACGGCGCGATTGCCACTGCTGTGGCGGCTGTGAAAATCGGTGCTACGGATTATCTGTCAAAACCTGCGGATGCCAACGACATCACCAACGCGCTTTTGGCCACCGGTGATGATCTGCCGCCACCGCCTGAAAATCCGATGTCTGCGGATCGGGTGCGTTGGGAACATATTCAGCGGGTCTATGAGCTGTGCGATCGCAACGTCTCTGAAACGGCGCGGCGTTTGAATATGCACCGTCGGACCTTGCAGCGCATTTTGGCGAAGCGGTCGCCGAAATAGGCGTTTTGACCGATTTTGGACCTTTAAAACATGTAAAGTGGCGCTGGGCGAAAGCCTTAAACTTTTGCAAACCCGCGCCACAATGTTGTTAAAAGATGTCAAATTCAACGACGTAGGTCGAAGCGCTTCCAGATCTTATCCACGTGGGTTCCGTCGTCCAATGCGGCGTCTTTGATCACCTTGATCGTCTCAAACCCGCGACTTTGGTAATAGGCCAATCCACCCTCATTGTCCGCACGGATGATCGCATCAATGGCGCGATACCCCATGTCGCGCGCCGTTTTGCGCGTGGCCTCGAACAAAGCCGATCCAACCCCCAATCCGGTCCCGCCAACCCGCACAAATGTGGCGATATCAGCGACACCATTGGGCAAATCAGGATGCGGTTCGATCCATTGGAATCCCAAGAGGCGACCCGTGTCGTCTTCGGCCAAAAGCCACGCCGCATTTGGCACCCGCATTTTGCGGGCAAGCTCATCGGCGGTTTTGTCATGCACATAGGCGGTTGTGCCGCCTATCTTTATGATTTCATTCAAAAGTTCCGCCAAAGCGCGCGCATCTAACATGCCAGCTTTACGAATGTGGAGGGTCATAGTTGCGCCATCAATTCGGCATGGCGCGCGGTAAATGCATTGCGCGCATGGACAGGCGGGCGCAGGTGGATTCGCAGGTTTTTCACCAAGGCCAAGTCCTGTTTGCCAAACAACTTGTTGCCTTCTGATTCCGAAAAACCAGCAATTTGGGTCGCTTCAAGCCATGCCGACACCTTATCGGCCTTTTTTATCTTGCGTTTAATCGCCACAGGAATCTTCGCAGGAAGGCCAAACCGAATGTGAATTGCGGCCGTTAGCCTGTCGTCCAGATCGCCGTAATCTGGCCCAATCGCGGCCTTCACAGGCGAAATCATATCGCCGATCACATACTCTGGTGCGTCATGCAAAAGTGCCGCCAATTGCCATTTGATTGGTTCATTGGGATACAGCTGACGGAAAATTTGTTCAACCAAAACAGAGTGTTCCGCGACAGAATAGGCCCAATCCCCACGGGTCTGCCCATTCCAACGCGCCACAAATGCCAGCCCATGCGCGATGTCTTCGATCTCGATATCCATCGGAGTCGGGTCCAAAAGATCGAGCCTGCGACCCGAAAGCATCCGTTGCCATGCGCGTGCCTGTGCCATATTTTTATTCCCGTCTGCCGTTTTCGCGCTACGTATAATTCAAGCGGGGCTTGATCTCAAATCACTCTCACATCGTTGTAAGCGTGGATGGGAGGTGTTAACCAGCCGCAAAAGACATTCTCAAGGAGCCGATCCATGACAGACTATATCGTCAAAGACATCTCGCTGGCTGATTTCGGCCGCAAAGAACTCGACATCGCTGAAACCGAAATGCCAGGCCTGATGGCTCTGCGCGACGAATACGGCGAAAGCAAACCACTTAAGGGCTCACGCATCGTTGGCTCTTTGCACATGACCATCCAAACCGCTGTTTTGATTGAAACTCTTGTGGCTTTGGGCGCAGATGTGCGCTGGGCGTCATGCAACATTTTCTCAACCCAAGACCACGCTGCCGCAGCGATTGCTGCCAGCGGTGTTCCTGTATTTGCGATCAAGGGTCAGTCCTTGGAAGAGCACTGGGACTACTTGGATAAATCCTTCCAATTCGCAGACGGTCCGAACCTGATCTTGGATGATGGCGGCGATGCGACATTGTACATCTTGCTGGGCGCGCGCGTTGAAAACGGCGAAGCTGAGCTGATCGAAGTGCCAACATCTGAAGAAGAAGTTGCAGTTTTCGCGCAGATCAAAAAGCGTATGGCCGAAACACCGGGTTGGTTCACCAAAATGCGTGAGCAAATTGTTGGCGTATCCGAGGAAACAACGACAGGCGTTCACCGTCTGTATGACCTTGTAAAACAAGGACAATTGCCGTTCCCAGCGATCAACGTTAACGACTCTGTGACCAAGTCCAAGTTCGACAACAAATACGGTTGTAAAGAAAGCCTCGTGGACGGTATCCGCCGCGCAACAGACACAATGATGGCGGGTAAAGTCGCTGTTGTGTGTGGCTACGGCGATGTGGGCAAAGGCTCTGCTGCGTCTCTCAGCGGCGCTGGTGCGCGTGTGAAAGTGACTGAAATCGATCCAATCTGTGCGCTGCAAGCGGCCATGGACGGCTTCGAAGTTGTGCGTCTTGAAGACGTTGTGTCCACGGCAGACGTGTTCATCACCACCACTGGCAACAAAGACATCATCCGCATCGAACACATGCGCGCGATGAAAGACATGGCGATTGTTGGCAACATCGGTCACTTCGACAACGAAATCCAAGTGGCTGCGTTGAAAAACCACAAATGGACCAACATCAAAGACCAAGTCGACATGATCGAAATGCCATCCGGCTCACGTATCATTTTGTTGTCCGAGGGTCGTTTGTTGAACCTTGGCAACGCAACGGGTCACCCATCTTTCGTGATGTCTGCGTCCTTCACCAACCAAGTTTTGGCGCAGATGGAGCTTTGGACAAACGGCGAAGCCTACAAGAATGACGTCTACATCTTGCCGAAACACCTGGATGAAAAGGTCGCACGCTTGCACCTCGCACGCATCGGCGTGCAATTGTCCGAGCTGTCCAAAGAGCAAGCGGACTACATTGGTGTGACTGTGGAGGGGCCATTTAAGCCCGAACACTACCGCTACTAAACCCCATTAGTTTGCGTCAAAGGGCCTTCCATGTGGGGGCCCTTTGCTTATGGGGACCAGAGCGCATATTTTCCCTTTGTGTTGGCACAATTAGGAACTAGTCTCCCTGCAAGCCCAAATCGTGGCTTTGTGAAAAAGGCTGAAAAGCCGCTAACTGCTGGGAGATTTCCGATGGGAAAACGTGACGAACTGATCGAAAAATACGCAGACGACCTCAAGAACAAATGTGGCGTGACGCCTGACATGGATCTTTTGACCAAGGTCACAATCGGCTGCGGCCCTGCGATCTACAACGACGACGCATCTACGGTTGCGGGATCACAAGAGTCAGAACTTGAAACTGTTAAAAACAACTTCCTGATCAAGAAACTCGGCCTCGCAGATGGTCCTGAATTGATGGATGCGATCAACGCAACGATCGAAACTTACGGCAAATCCGAGCGCAACAAATACCGCGCTGTGTTCTACTACTTGTTGGTAAAGCACTTCGGCAAAGAAGCTGTATACGGCTAATAAATATGGCCGCCTCAACACGGGTTGGGGCGGCCATTTTCTTTATAAAATAACGCGTTAAGCGTCAGTTGCGCCAAGCGCACAGACGATGGCCCACTCTTCGGCGCTGACGGGCTGAACAGACAAGCGCGAGTTGTTCACAAGCACCATTTCAGCAAGACGCGGGTCCGATTTACACATCGCCAATGTGACGGGCGTGGTAAATGGGCGAACGGCTTTGATATCAACACATTCCCAACGGGCCTCTTCGGTTGAGCTGTCCTGATGTGCTTCTGCGCAAACCTCGACAATGCCAACGATCTCTTTTTCCGCACGCGAATGATAGAAAAATCCGAGATCACCGAGTTTCATTTGCCGCATGAAGTTGCGCGCTTGGTAGTTGCGCACGCCATCCCATTCTTCGCCAGCCTCGCCTTTGGCGACTTGATTGTCCCAAGACCAAACATCAGCTTCCGATTTGAACAGCCAGTAGTTCATTAGCCGATAACCCGTTTCCACGCTTGCACAGTGACGCTTTCGAAAAGGTCTGCCTTGGCGTAGGGATCGCCATCAGCCCAAGCTTGTGCGGCGGCCAAGTCAGCGACTTCAAGAATAAGCAAAGAGCCGCACATTTCTCCAGCTTCGTTCAAAAAAGGTCCTGCCTGTTCGACGACGCCCGTTTGCTCAATGTAGGCCAAATGCTCGGCGCGTGTATCAAGACGGATTTGAAGTGCGCCAGCTTTATCGGTGCACATGACAGCAAATTTCATAAGTTATTCCCTTTTGAGTGGTCGCGAGAGCAAACGCTCTACAGCTTCAGTGATTGTGATCGAAGAATTCAGAATGTCACGTACAACATTGGTGATGGGCATGTCGACACCGCGCTCTGCGGCAAGTGCTGCCACGGCCTGTGCTGTGGCGACGCCTTCGACGGTGATCTCTGGGTCGATTGGATCACCGCGGCCCAGTTTCAGACCATGCGAAAAGTTCCGTGATTTTGCTGACGTACAGGTCAAAACCAAGTCCCCAAACCCAGACAACCCCAACAATGTTTGCGGTGAAGCACCCAGCGATGTGGCGATGCGCTGCATTTCAATGTTGCCGCGCGTCATCAAGGCCGCGCGGGCACTTTCGCCCAAACCCGCACCAATCGCGATGCCGCAAGCGATAGCCATCACGTTTTTCAGCGCGCCACCAAATTCAACGCCCACAGGGTCCAAACTTGAATAAAGGCGGATATTTTGCGTTGTGAGCGCGGTTTGAAGATCAGAGACCAAAGCCTCATCTTTGCCAGCAATCGTAAGCGCCGTTGGCAAGCCAGCGGCGATATCCACAGCAAATGACGGACCAGACACAATCGCCACGCGGGCGTCCGGCACGATCTGGCTCAGCAGTTCCACAGGACCACGTCCGGTTTTCACATCGATACCTTTGCAACATGAAACCAGCATTTTACCGGTCAAAAGCGCGACATTGTCTTGCGCAAATTGCGACAAGGTTTGCATGGGCATCGACAGCAAAATGATGTCGGCAGCGCAGGCGGTGTATAAATCCGAGGTCAGCTTTAAGGCGTCAGGCAAGCTACAATCGGGCAGGCGCTTGGCGTTGGTCCGTGTCGCTTCCATTTGCGCAATGTGTTCGGCTGAGCGCCCCCAAAGGGTCACATCATCGCGCACGCTGCTTAAAGAAATCGCCAGCGCGGTACCAAACGCACCTGCACCAAGGACGGCAATGCCAGTCATACCAATAAGCCTTTCCGAGTTTGACGGTCCTAAATGCTGCCAAACGTTGTTTCATCCTATATTGGGAGGTAACACTGAGACATCGTTCACACAATGCTGGGTACCATTTTGCCGACAACAGTGCTTATTTCGCGACCCTTTGAGGACGCCAATGCGGTGAAACGGGCTGTGTTGGCGCAGTTTCCGTCTGTTGACGTGATTGTGGCACCTGCTCTCAAGATCAAAAATGTGCCGTTTGAGGCCCCCGAAGGCGATTTCGATGCGCTTGTGTTGACGTCAAAACACGCGGTCGAGGCTGCTGCGCGTATCGCCCCCAATGCAACGGCACTGTGTGTTGGCGATGCCACGGCGCAGGCCGCACGCGCGCATGGGCTCAAGGCGATTTCCGCGCAAGGGGCGGCGCAAGACCTGTTTGAACTTGCACGCGACAGTGACGTTACCAAGTTGCTGTATTTGCATGGGGCACACGTCCATACCGATCTGGCAGGGGCGCTGACAAATGCGGGCCTTGAGGCAAAATCACGCGTTGTATATCGCCAAGATGCTTGCGCATTTTCTGCGGAGGTGCGTGACCGCGTTGCTAAGCTCAAATCGCTCGTTGTGCCGGTGTACTCTGCGCGCTCGGCCCAAATTGTGTCTGAAAATCTTGCCGGATTTGGTGGGAAAATTGTCCTTGTGGCCATCTCAGACGCGGCGCAACAAAGGTGGTCCGGTCCCGATCCAAAGACAACGATCATCGCACAAGCGCCCAATTCCAAGGCAATGCTTACGGCCATAGCGTCGCAACTGACGTGAATGGCTTGAGGGTCGTTTGCAGACCTACTAAGTTTGAACAGTAGACAGATTTTATTGGTTCGGATTCGAAAGGTTCTCTCGTGGCAGGTGCAAAGAAAACTCCAAATAAAGCAGCGATTGAAGAGGCGGATATCGACGCGGTAAACGTCGAAAAGGATGATGTCGTTCAAGCCGATGCCGAAGGTGAGGACACACTTGAGGCAACCGCGGATGATGCTGATGCTGCAAGTGCTGATACGGCAGACGTATCGGCGGACAGTGATGATGCGAAATCCGTAGAAGAGACTGATATTTCAGATGAAACTCCTGAAGTCTCCGACCTTATTCATGAAGAACCAGCCACTGCTGCGCCTGTTTCATCCGCAGAGCAGCGCGGCTTTATGCCTCTGCTTTTGGGCGGTGTTTTATGTGCAGGCATTGGCTTTGTGGCCGCGAACCTGATTAAGCCAGACGGCTGGCCTTTCCCGGGTTCCAATACCGAAGTTCTGAAAGAACAGATTGCGCAGCTTGAAACGTCTTTGGCAGACACGCGCGCGCAGATGGAAACAGTGGTGTCTGACGCGCGCAAAGAAGCAGCGAATGTGTCCACATCGGTGGATGAAAAACTGGCTGAATTTGATCTGGACGGCACGATTGAGACGCTATCAGCAGCCCTTGCCAGCATGGATCAGCGATTAACCGCCGTCGAGGCCGCGCCCGTGGCAGAGGCGATTGTCTCCCCTGAGGCGACGGCCGCTTACGAGCGCCAGTTGAGCGAAATGCAAAGCCTCTTGGACAGCGAAGTTGCGCGTCTGAAAGAAGCAAAAGAAGTGGCGGAAAGCGAAAAAGCCAGCGCTGCGATGGCGTCTGCGCTGACCCGCTTGCAAGAAGCTGTGACAAACGGACAGCCCTTTGCGGGCGTGTTGACCGAATTGCCAGGTGAGGTGCCGTCTGCACTGGCGGGATCTGCCGCTACGGGGGTCGCGACGTTGCAAGAGATTGCCGACAGTTTTTCAGATGCAGCTGAGGTTGCGATTGTGGAAACTGCAAAGTCGGACACAGAAAACCAAGGTTGGATGGACCGCTTTTTGCGCAGTCAGCTGGGCCTGAGATCTTTGACACCACAAGAGGGCACCACGCCCGACGCGATTTTGTCGCGTGCAGAGCAAGCCATACGCGACAATGATTTGCAGGTGGCGCTTACTGAAATTTCAACTCTTCCCGATGTGGGGCAAGCCGCGATGGCGGATTGGGCTGCGATGACGCGGACCCGTCTGGACGTCACAACTGCACTTTCCGCACTGCTTGCTCAATAGAAAGGCACTCACATGCTTTGGTCTCTCGTTAAAATAGTTTTCTTTGTCGTGCTTGTCGCGGCGATTTCGTTTGGTGGTATGTTCTTGATCGACTCTGAGGGCAGCATGGCGATTGCTTTCATGGGCAAGCAGGTGGTTCTGTCGCCGATTAAGGTTGTGATCGCTTTGGTCATTCTTTTGGCGGCGTTTTGGGTGCTGCTTAAGGTGCTGGGCCTGTTGCTTGCGGTTGTGAAATTCTTGTTTGGTGATGAAACGGCGCTGTCGCGCTACTTTGATCGCAATCGCGAACGCAAAGGGTATGACGCTGTGGCCGAGGGCTTGATGGCACTGGCCACTGGCGAAGGGCGCGTGGCCATGTCTAAGGCGGCAAAGGCTGAGAAGTATCTGCGCAAGCCCGAATTGACCAACCTTTTGACTGCCCAAGCTGCCGAAATGACTGGTGACAAACGCAAAGCGCAAGAAGTCTACCGTCGTTTGGTCTCTGACGACCGCACGCGGTTTGTTGGTGTGCGCGGAATGATGAAGCACAAGTTGGAAGAGGGCGATACCGAGACTGCCTTGAAGCTTGCCGAGAAAGCCTTTGCGATCAAGCCTGCGCATGTCGAAATGCAAGATACTTTGTTGCAGCTTCAAGCCAAGAATGAAGATTGGTCTGCGGCACGCAAGACATTGTCGGCAAAGCTTAAACACGGCGCAATTCCACGCGATGTGCACAAGCGCCGCGATGCCATCTTGGCACTTTCAGAAGCCAAGGGCGTGTTTGAAGAGGGTGCGACGATCGAGGCACAAGAGGCCGCGATTGACGCCAACAAAAAGTCACCTGATTTGATCCCTGCTGCCGTCATGGCCAGCGACGAATATGTGCGTCGTGGCAAAGCACGACAAGCGACACGCGTGTTGAAAAAGGCATGGAACGCGCAGCCGCACCCTGATTTGGCGGCCGCGTTTGCAAGGATTGCACCTGACGAGACGCCACAAGCACGCGTAAGCCGCTTTTCTGGGCTGGTGAACGCCAAGCCGGGTCACCCTGAAACCAAAATGCTGATGGCGGAGCTATATATCGCAGCCGAAGATTTCCCTGCCGCGCGGCGCGCCTTGGGTGACTTGGTGGAAGATAATCCAACGGCACGGTCTATGACATTGATGGCGGCTGTTGAGCGTGGCGAAGGGTCTGATGATGTTGTGGTGCGCGGCTGGTTGACGCGTGCTTTGATTGCACCGCGTGGACCGCAATGGATTTGTGACAAGTGCCAAACAGTGCATCCCGCTTGGGTGCCGGTGTGTGGCACCTGTTCTGCCTTCGATACATTAAGCTGGCGCGCTCCTGCGCAACCTGAAGTGTCGATGCCTGCGGGAACTGAGATGCTGCCAATGATTGTTGGCGCAGACAAAGAGACCACCGGTCAAGCGGATAGCGCGTTGATCACCGAAGATACCGATGTCGTCGAGGCGCAAACGTCTGACGCTACGCAAAAGTAATCACGGCACGGGCGGCGCGCATGTGCCGCCCGTAGTCCATCTTGTCCCTCGCCACTTGTGCATCTTGCGCCCCCTTTCGAAGTGGTATGTTAGTTTATCCGCGGCGACCCAGCGTGGATTTATTGCGCAACAGGACATAGGTTCAACACATGCAAACGACGTCGCCCAAGCGGCCGCAGCTCACCCGTGAGCAGGCGGAGCAATTCCACTATCTTGAAGTTTTGAAACGCACAGGGCCTGCTGGTGCGGAATATTTGGATCCTTGGGATCCGCTGCAAGATTCATTCATGATTGATGGGGGCGCGGTCGTTCCCGATTACCGCGTGGCTGGCGATGGCGAGATCGGCGTGCTTCAGCGCGTGGTGGATGTTGCCGTGCGCGACGCACTGGCATCAGGGCGCACAGATCGCATTTACATTGAACTGGGCGCTGGGCTCTATCGCGGCTTGGTCTATGTGCCTGCTTTGGTCGTGAACGGCGTCAATGTCCCGATCACCTTGTTTGCGGCAAGCGATGATCCTGCCAGCACCGTCATCACTGAAACCATCGACGCAGAAATGCCCGCGGCGGATTATGCGCAAATCTTTGGTGATCTGTTTGCGCAGTGTCACGACACGATCAAAGAGATCCACGACAAGATCTGCACGCGCAGCGGTATCATCACAACGGCGAATGCCTCGGTTGTGCGGGTGGAAAATCACGGGTTTCAGATGAAGGGCTTGTCCGTTCGCAACGGGTACAATGCTGATCGTGTCCAACCTGGGCGTGACGATGGTCCGCGCAATGCGGCAGGTCAATTCACCACGGGTCAACACCAAGCTGTGGCTGTTTTGATTGCAGGTGCCGACAAGGTACATCTCGATCATGTGCATCTGTCGAGTTACCAAGATACGCTTTACTTTCAAGGCCCTGCACCTGCTGTCACCGCACGCTCTTTCTATTCCCATTGCTATATCGAGGGGGATGTCGATTTTATCTTTGGGCAGACAACGGCGTATTTTTGGGAATGCGAAATCAAATCCTTGGGCTCCCGCGCGCAGCACACTTGGGTGTGTGCACCAAGTACAAATATACGAACACCTTACGGCGTCGTTTTCCAATCGTGTACCTTTACGCATGACAACAGTGACACAGCCTTGGCGGGGCATTTCAACCTTGGCCGGCAATGGTTCGAAGGGGTCAGATGCACGCCCTATGGCACGTCGCCGATTGATGGATATGCCTGCGAACTGGGCGATATTTCGCAGTTTGAGGGCACGCAGGGCACCATTAGCGTCGCAACCTTGGAATCTGTAGGGAAGTGCGCTGTCTTGAATTGCAAAATTGGCGCGCACATCAACACGGTCGCGCCTTGGGCAAATTGGAACGGGGGCACATTTGATCCAAACGGGACATACACGCCAGCCCCTTGGTCGGCGCGATTCAGGCCAACTTTGTATTCGGCGCAGGACTTTATCGACGGTCTTTCGCACTGGGCGCCGATGGCCTCTTTGGACTTCAGCGAGATTGATCAAAATGAGACATTTTTAGCTGAATTTGAATCGAAAGAGATATCTCTTAAGTGACGAAAATATAGAGACTATTTTAACAATTAAGCCAGCATCAACATCTCTTTGATACACCTCGTTTTGGGTGAATAAATGAGGTGGTGGAATGAGTGCTAAGAGCAATGCGCCAATTATAATCAAGAAGAAGAAAGTCATCGCCGGTGATGGGCATCATGGTGGGGCTTGGAAAGTCGCTTATGCCGACTTTGTGACCGCCATGATGGCCTTCTTTCTCTTGATGTGGCTGCTCAACGCGACGACGGAAAAACAGCGCAAAGGTATTGCGGACTATTTCAATCCGACGATCCCTGTGAACCGTATTTCCGGCGGTGGCGAAGGTGCTTTTGGCGGGGATTCTGTTTTCACAGAAGAAACCTTGGCGCAAAACGGCACAGGCGCGTCAACGTCGGATTCTGTAAAATCCAAATCCTCTCCAAGCTTAGAATCGCTGGAAGAAGACTCGGCCAAAGCAGCTGATTCCAAGAGTTTTGCAGAGGTCCAAGAGCTGTTAACAGCCTTTGGTGGGGAAAGCATGGCCGCCGATAAGGCGATGCGCCATATCGTAACACGCGTCACCGATGAAGGGCTGATCATCGAGGTATTTGACACCGAAGATGAGCCCCTTTTCGCCCCCCGCACCACTGAGCCGGAAGACGTCGCGATTTTGCTCACAGAGATGATGGGGCGCGTGCTTTCTGTGGTGAAAAACCAGATCGCTGTAACGGGGCATGTTCGGACAGAACCCCTTGTAGTTATTGATAATCCTGTTTGGGACTTGTCCAATCAGCGCGCAGACAAAATGCGTGAAATGCTGGAAAGCAGCGGGACAAGCCCAAGCCGCATTCAGCGGGTCACGGGCTATGCCGACCGAAAGTCCGCGGCGCGCAACCCAATGGATGTCCGAAATAACCGCATCGAAATCATTCTACTTCGAAGCGATTTTAAGAAGAATTGAACGCATTAGTCCCCTGTTAAGGCGCGCCGTGCATTCTGGCACCTGTATTTCGGGTCCCAGCAGCAGAAAGGCGCTACCCTATGACTATTTCATCCTCGCTGAATGCGGGTGTGGCTGGCCTCAACGCCAACGCCACCCGCCTCGCAACAATCTCTGACAACATCGCGAACTCTAACACCTATGGTTACAAAAGGGCCTCGGCTGACTTTGAGTCCTTCGTGATCGCCAACAATTCTGGCGCTGGCGCCTACTCCGCTGGCGGTGTTCGCGCCGAGACAACGCGGTTGATTGATGAGCGAGGCGCACTGATTTCAACCGCGAATGCCACCGACCTCGCCGTCGGCGGGCGTGGAATGTTGCCTGTGACGACGGCGGTTTCATTGGACTCTGCTTCTGGCGATCAGCCAATGATGATGACGACGACAGGTTCATTCTATACGGATTCCGATGGTGTCCTTAAAACCGATTCTGGCTTGGTTTTGCTGGCATGGCCAGCGGATGCGGATGGTACAATCCCGACATTTCCACGCGATACGATGGCTGGTCTCGAACCTGTGGTGATCAACGCCAATCAAACAGCAGGTGACCCAACCACGATGATGAACCTTGGCGTCAATCTTCCAGCTGAGGACGCCACAGAAACGCTGCCACTTTCCGTTGAATACTTCGGAAACCTCGGTACTTCCGAAACGCTCGATATGACATTCGTGCCAGCCGCCGCCGATAATACGTGGACCTTTACGATCAATGATTCCGCACAATCTGGCGCGCTCATCGGCGAATACACGTTGGTCTTTGATGCGACACGCGGAAATGGCGGCACGCTTGCTTCGGTTACACCGACGGCAAACAATCCAGCTTCGGCAACATATTCCTCAGCTGACGGTACTTTGGCGCTTACGGTTGATGGCGGACCATTGGAAATGACCATTGGCAAAATTGGTGACACCAACGGCTTAACCCAACTTTCCGACAACTTTGCGCCGACCCAAATCACCAAGGACGGGTCGCCTGTTGGTAATTTGACCTCGGTCGAGGTGGACGACAATGGCTACATCACCGCGACGTACGACACTGGATTCACACGTAAAATTTATCAGATCCCACTGGTTGATGTGCCAAACCCGAACGGTTTGATTTCGATGAACAACCAAACCTATCAGGTGTCGCCTGACTCAGGATCGTTCTTCCTTTGGGACGCTGGTGATGGCTCAACAGGCGCGATCGTCGGCTATGCACGTGAGGGCTCAACAACTGATGTTGCGGGGGAACTCACTGACTTGATCCAAACGCAACGCGCATATTCATCGAATGCCAAGGTGATCCAAACAGTCGATGAGATGCTGCAGGAAACCACCAATATCAAACGCTAATGGTCACAATGACCCGAAAGGGAAGGAGCTGTAGACAATGAGTATCGGGAATGCGCTCTCAAACGCCCTTTCGGGCCTGAACGTTGTGTCGCGCGCGGCTGATGTGGTCTCGGCGAATGTCTCCAACGCCATGACCGAGGGCTATAGCCGTCGAGACATCGAACTAACGTCGCAAACACTGGGCCAGTTTGGCTCAGGTGTTTCTGTCGTTGGCGTCACACGCCAAACCGACCCCGTTGTGACGGGCGAGCGACGCTTTGCAGACGGTGAAGTCGCTCTTGCGGAAACTCAGATCGCCTTTTTGGACGGTTTTGCCCGCACAATCGGACAACCTGATGAGCCAAGCTCACTCTCTGGGCACATCGTGTCGCTTGAAACAAGTTTGATCGAAGCGGCAAGTCGCCCCGAATCTGAAACGCGCCTGCAATCCGTTTTATATGCCGCACAAAGTTTGGCTGAGAAAATTAACACCTCTGCAGACTCTCTAATGGATGCCCGTATGGCAGCCGACAAAGACATTGGAAGTTCTGCTGAATTCCTTCAGGCGTCTTTGCAGCAGGTTGTGGATCTGAACGTGGCCATTCGACAAAGTGTCTCGTCTGGATATGACGTCAATTCACTATTGGATCAGCGGCAAAAGGTTGTGGACCAAATATCTCAAATTGTGCCGGTCAAAGAAATTCCACGCGAAAACAACATGATTGCTCTCTATACAGAGGGCGGGGCCATTCTTGTGGACTCCAAGGCCGCATCAATCGAATTCACACCAGTT
This sequence comes from Pacificibacter sp., assembly GCF_039769035.1. NCBI lineage: Bacteria > Pseudomonadati > Pseudomonadota > Alphaproteobacteria > Rhodobacterales > Roseobacteraceae > Pacificibacter > Pacificibacter sp. The sequence goes on along the minus strand of NZ_JBDMZG010000071.1, from coordinate 26,022 downwards.
GCCACGATCACGCCCGATATGACTCTCGCTAACGGGGCGCTATCTGGCCTCACAATCAATGGGCAACCTGTTTCTACGGGCAGCGATCGGGGGCCAATTTCTGGTGGGAGTCTGGCGGGTCTGTTTAATGTACGGGATGTTCTGGCGCCTGAAGCCCAAGTTAAGCTCGATGCGGTTGCGCGTGATCTTGTCGAGCGGTTTCAAACTGTTTCTGTTGATCCAACTTTGCCCACTGGCGCAGCTGGCTTGTTCACTGACAATGGCGCGGCGTTCGATGCTCAAAACGAAGAATCTCTCTCGCGCAGATTGTCGGTCAACGCACTGATTGATCCGGCGCAGTCGGGTGATCTTTGGAAGATTCGCGATGGTCTTGGGACCACCGCAGAGGGCGATCAAGGCAATGCCTCGATTCTTATTGCCATGGCGGAAGCGCTTCAGAATTCAAAGGCCGTTGGATCGGGCGGTTTTTCCTCTGCTTTGCGCAGCGCCACGCATTTGTCGTCCGATTTCTATTCCATGATTGAGGGCGACCTTCTCAATTTGGAGGCGGGCTTGAGTTTTTCCGCCGCGCGGCAAGAAAACTTGAAATCAATCGAGTTGGAAGCGGGTGTGGACACGGATTACGAGATGCAAAAGCTCTTGTTGATCGAACAGTCCTACGCGGCAAATGCCAAGGTCATCGAGTCGATCAACGCATTGCTCGACGACCTAATTAGGAGGCTTTGATGAGTAGTATTTCATACGGAGATCTCGCATCGTCGCTCACGAATATGCGCCGGACGACACAAGTGAAACAGGACTTGGAGCGGTACAATTACGAGGTGTCGAGTGGCCAGAAAAGCGATTTGCGCACGGCGGTGTCGGGGGATTTTACACCTCTCGCGTCGCTTGAGCGGTCCCTTCGGTCTTTGGGCGCGTATGAGACTTCGATTGGCGAGGCTGAGCTTTTTGCGTCTTCATTACAGTCTGTCTTGGGCACTGTTTCAGACCACATTTCAAGTCTTTCCACCGATCTTTTTACCGTGTCTGAAGGCGCGCAGCCTGTCACCATTTCGATCGCAGCCAATGATGCGCGTGGAAAACTTGATAGCGTCATTTCGGTTCTAAACACTCGTGTTAGCGGGCGGTCGCTGCTGTCAGGGGCGGCCACTGGAACCACGGCGCTGGCCAGTGCAGATGACATGATGGCGCAAATCGGTGCGCTTGTGGCAACTCAGGTGAGTGCCGGCGGAATCATTGCCGTCGTGGATGACTGGTTTGACGCCCCTGTTGGCGGGTTCGAAACAAGCGGGTTTCTTGGGTCTCAGGACAATGTGTCCCCGTTTATGTTGAACGAAAATGAACGCGCCAGCCTCGACATCAAGGCGGATGATCAATCCATCCGAGATACGTTAAAAGGCCTCGTTTTGGCCTCTTTGGTTGATGAACAAGTGATGGCTGGAAATCCTGACGAACAAGTAGCGCTGCTTCAGGAGGCCGGCTCAAAATTGCTCGCCTCAGATGCAGCAATCACGGTCTCGCGCGCGCATGTTGGTCGCGTTGAACAGCAGATTGATGAGGCCAGAATGGCAAATTCTGCCGAGGGCTACGCCTTGGAATTGGCGAAATCCAAAATTGTATCTGCCGATGTGTATGAATCTGCCGCCATGCTGACGCAGGCTCAGTCACAGCTGGAAATGATTTACACGCTCACCGCGAGACTGTCGCAATTGAAACTATCGGATTATCTCTAATGATCAAATTTTTCCTGTCAGCGCTGATTTTCGCGTTCAACATTACTGCCACTGTCGCTTCGCCAATCAGGATTAAGGATTTGGTCGAATTTGACGGCGTTCGTGGAAACGACTTGGTCGGTTACGGATTGGTCGTTGGACTCAATGGGACCGGTGACGGCATCCGAAACGCACCCTTCACCGAAGAAATTATGTCAAATATTCTTGAGCGGCTGGGCGTCAACGTCTCAGGCGAACAGTTTCGACCAAAGAATGTGGCGGCTGTTTTTGTGACCGCAACCTTGCCGCCTTTCGCGCGAACAGGGTCGCAAATTGATGTAACGATTTCTGCCATTGGTGATGCCAAAAGCCTGCTCGGCGGCACGCTTATTATGACGCCAATGAACGCACCAGATGGGCAAATATACGCTGTGGCGCAGGGCACGATTATCGCAGGTGGTGCCTCCGCAGAGGGCGACGGCGCGTCGGTCATTCAAGGGGTGCCGACTGCCGGTGTTATCCCGTCTGGCGCGCGCATTGAGCGAGAAATTGAATTTGATTTTACCCAACTTAAATCCATTCGCTTGGCGTTGAGAAATCCCGACTTCACCACGGCAGAACGGATCGAAGTCGCGATCAATAAGAATTTTGGCCGTGTTGTATCGCGCATGTTGGATGCAGGCACGGTCGTTTTGGACATCAAGGCAACGCGGGAACTATCACCGGCGCATGCGCTTGGACGAGTGGAAAACATTTCAGTCGAACCTGAACGCAAAGCGCGCGTCATTGTCGATCAGCGATCTGGCACCATTGTGATGGGGGAAGATGTGCGGATCTCAAGAGTTGCCGTCAGTCAGGGCAATCTGACACTGCGTATTGAGGAAGAGCCACTTGTTGTACAGCCGAATCCATTTTCGGAAGGCGAGACTGTTGTGGTGCCTCGAACGCGCGCTGCACTTGAAGAAGAGCCTGGTATTGGATTGGCCGAAATTCGCGGCGGCGCATCTTTGTCACAGGTGATTGCAGGGCTGAATGCTCTGGGCGTTTCGCCGCGCGACATGATTGATATTCTAAAAAGCATCAAGGCCGCAGGTGCGCTCCATGCAGAGTTCGTGGTGCGATGAAGCTCCAGCGCGCAAAACTTACAGATGTCAGCCAGCGCCCGTCGCGAGATGCGCGCCTTTTTTGCGGTGGCGACGCCGATTTTCATGATCGTCAGCGTCAGATTTGCGACGCTACTGCAATCTTGAGTTCATGTTTTATCCAAAAATTACACGGTCCGAATATTTCGTAAGGAATTGTTAAATGTCCAGTCATCTGCCTCAGGTGCTACTCATAGGGTCGATGTTGGCGGCAACCTGTGCAGAAGCGGCGGAGCTAAGGTTTCCAGTGTCTACATACGGGACACCTGGCCTTGTCGATATGCCGTCTGGTGAGGTGTTTCCTGATGGTCAGTTAAACATTGCGACGTCATTTAATGCCAAAACGCAAAAGTATAACCTCGCGTTTCAGATTTCACCAAAGCTCTATGGCGGTTTCCGGTACTCCGTTCTCGACAATTTAGATGGTCCTGGTCAAAACCGATACGACCGCAGTTTTGACTTGGCATATATGCTGCTAGCAGAAACCGCGATACGCCCTTCTGTCGTTGTTGGCCTCAGAGATTTTGGTGGCACTGGATTGTTCGGCTCTGAATACGTTGCCGCAACGAAGCATCTTTTGGATGACAGTCTTGCACTGACCGCAGGGATTGGTTGGGGCCGATTTGGGTCTCACGGTGGGTTTGAAAATCCTTTGTCCGTGTTTGGCGATGCCTTCAAAACGCGCGGCGCTGGACCTGTAAGCATCGAAGAAGTTGGCCGCCTCGAAACGGATCAGTGGTTCCGTGGGGATGCGGCGCTCTTTGGCGGATTGGCTTACCAAATAAACGACAGAATTCAGATCAGGGCGGAGTATTCTTCGGACGCATACGCGCGCGAAATTGCCCACATGGGGTTTGAATACAAGTCGCCTGTAAACGTTGCGTTGACCTATGGCTTCAAAAGCGGAACGGATGTGTCTGCGTATGTGTTGCACGGATCAAAGTTTGGCGTGATGGCCAATTTTGTGCTGTCGCCGGAAAACCCCAAGGTGCCGGGGGGGGTTGGTGAAGCGCCGCCTGCGTTGATGTCGCGCCAATCTGCGGCGGCCTTGTCGTGGGATGCTGGCAGTGTTGCGCAAAAAGATAGCCCGCTGGCATTGGCTTTGGCCGAACAGGGGCTGATTTTGGATGGGGTCTCTACCACGAATGACAGCGCGACGGTGCGTCTGATCAATACACGTTTTGATGCGCAGGCGCAGGCGATTGGCCGTGCGGCGCGCGTGATGGCGAACACTTTGCCAAGCAATATTTCGACGTTCAAAATCGAGTCGACCGCCAAAGGCATGACGACATCGCGCACCACGTTGCACCGCAATGATTTGGAAGCGTTGGAGTATGATCTTGATGGGTCTCGGGCCAGCTTTGCGCGGGCTGACATTGCGGATGCTGCGCGCAGCGAGGCCGCGACGCTTCAAGGTGCCTATCCCAATTACTCTTGGGTCATTCAGCCTTATTTTGAGCCGTCGTTGTTCGATCCGGACAATCCTATACGCGCAAATTTCGGCCTTCAGGTAGGCGCGGCTGTTGAGGCCGCGCGGGGGTTGGTTTTCTCGGGTTTGGTGCGGCAGCCTTTGCTCGGGAACCTTGATGAAAGCACCCGTGAATCCAATTCTATTCTTCCCCACGTCCGGACTGATTCTGCGACCTATGCAAAACGGAGCGGGGTTCAGATCAAATCCTTGATGGTAGAAAAATTCTTTCGCCCAGGCACGAACTTGTATGCGCGTGGGACTGTTGGGTATTTGGAAACAATGTATGGCGGCGCCTCCGGCGAGCTTTTGTGGCGACCCGTAAGCAGTCCTTTGGCTTTGGGCCTTGAGTTGAACTATGCCGTAAAGCGCGATTTTGATCAGCTTTTTGGCTTTCAGGACTATGACATCGTCACAGGCCATGCATCGGGTTACTATGATTTTGGGAACGGATACTTGGGGCAACTTGATGTTGGTCGGTATCTCGCGGGCGATTATGGCGTGACCGTTTCTTTCGATCGAGAGTTCAATAACGGGATCCGTGTCGGGGCGTATTTCACCCTGACGGATGTGCCCTTTACCGACTTTGGCGAAGGGTCGTTTGACAAAGGTATTCGGTTTTCGATCCCCGTCAGCTGGATCAGTGGCATGCCAAATCAAAATGACTATGGCTTGGCGATTTCACCCGTTACGCGTGACGGTGGCGCAAGGCTTTATGTTCCGAACCGACTGTTTGAACTCACACGAGACAGCCAAACCAACGAGCTAGAAGATCAATGGGGAAGGTTCTGGAGATGACACGGATGCGCTTAGTATTACTTATAGGTTTGCTTGCGACAGCACTTTCCGCCTGTTCGTCCGACACAACCCAATCGGGCAGTGGGAAGCGACTGTTTGGCAAATCGGAGCTCGCTGCGGTGTCACCCAGAACGGCAGCTTTGGTCCAACAGGGAGCACCTGCTTACGTGGCTGTTTTGGAGGCACGCGAAGGTGCGCAAACCGTTTTCCTGCGCCAAACGGTCAATGCAAAGGCAGAAGAAACTTGGATTTCCAATGAAGAACTATCCTTGGGGATGAAGCGCGGAATGGTTCTGGCGACGCGCGGCTTTGGGGGTGATGTTTTGGCGATTGATGCCTCGCAAACTGCCGCGGCGCTTCGAGCAGGCCGGCTGTCAAATGTGAACCGGTTTATGACCTTTCTCGATGGGGACAGCCAAGCACGGACCTTAGCTTTCAAGTGCCAAATCGAGCGTGGCGAAACTTACCCAATTGATTTCGGAACCTTCAAAATCCAAACGGTCTATTTCAGTGAAGCCTGTCGCAATGCGGATATGAGTTTCATCAACAAGTATTGGGTCGACGTCAAAGACCGGCGCATCATCGAATCCAGTCAATGGATGGGCAACACAATTGGCGCACTTGGCCTGCGGATTATTCCGCGTTGAAGCGCGCGTCCGTTTAGACCATTTTGATCACATCTTGCGGAACGGACAGCATATAGCCCTTTCGCGCGATGTTTTTGACCAACAGCTCGCTTATCATTTGATTCCCTAGGGTGTCGCGCAGACGTTTTATCCGCGTGGCGCCCGCCGCCTCGTCACAGTCCGCAGCATCGCGACCTGACACGACGCCTTCGATCTCGGCGCCGCTGAGCACGTCATCATCCATGCGCGCCTCAGCCAGAACACACAGGGTTTCAATCGCCGCCCCAGTGAGCTTGAATTCCATATTGTTCAAGTAGACCGTGTTTTCCGCACGCGAAATCATCAGGGACGAGATTTGAATGCCTTGTTTGTCAATTTCGGACATGCGCCGATTGAGGCCCAAAATGGTGAGCAAAAACACCAAAGACGCGACAAGCAGTGCCGTGGCAAACAACATCAAGACGAAAATCACGACGCGGTAGCTGGTCAGCGTGTCCGAAAACGCGGTGCCCGATTGCGCTAGAATTTCTAAAAGTTTGATCTCGGCGTTGGATGTCAGATTGTCATTTTCGACAAAGATCGTCTCGACCCGCGCATTAAAGGCGTTTGCATCAGGCAGGTTGGCAAACAGCAATCCCGCCGCAATCAGCAAAATGAGGACAATCGCAATGATGCCAATGGACAAAACGCGCCCTGATTTGGTCCCATCAGTAGCGGAGGAAATAGGCTCCAGCACTTTCTTTTTTCCCTTGTAACGCGTCCGCATCGACGAAGCCGACAATGGACAACAACACCCAATCATCCGCGGCAAGACGCGGTTCAAGTACGGCCGTCGCGGTCGCCTTGTCGCACTGACCATCAAGCAGCTCGGCAATACCGTAATGCAGTTTCAGCGGGTTGTCCCGCTTTGCTTTGTATTCAGCATAGCACGCGGCCTGACTTGCCATGGGCAAAAGTGCAAATGCGAGGCTGGCCGCCAAAAACTTGGGAAATTTATATGTGTGTGTCATAGGGCGACCATGCGCAGATCGCGATTGTTATTCAATATCAAAGCCGATTTCGACAGCTGATAGCCAATAACATTGCGCTGATATTGTGTGGCAAAGCCGGTCTGCCCCATTCCTGTTCCATCGACATACTGCCCGTCACACATCGACTGCACGGGTTCCGAAACAGGAAGGACCAACCATGAAGACGCATTCCAAATCGTCCAAACGACGTACAACGAAATTTGCTGCAGGCTTGGTGGCGCTCTCGATCGCAATTTCAGGCGCATCCGCTTTGCCGGCCCGTGCTGGTGACGAAGATGTCGCTAAGATCATTGGCGGTTTGGCCACGCTGTTTATCGTGGGCAAAGCAATTGAGAACTCAAAGTCCAAATCGAAAGCCAAAGCGGAACGCGATGCACAGGTTTCGCGCAGTGGTCACATGTTCCCATCGCGCGGCGTTGGGCGGTTTGGGCGCACCAATGCATTTGAAGTCCCGAACTCCTGTGTGATGTCCGTGCAAGGCAAACACCACCGCATTCAAACCGTCGCTGTCGAATCCTGTGTGATGCGCGAACGCCGCTCTGCCGTGCCGCTTCCACGGGCTTGTGAAACCAAGGTGCGCACAAAGCATGCCCGTTTCGATGCCTACGATGTGGGATGCTTGAACAACTTTGGCTACCGCGTCACGCGGGCTCATGATCGCAATGATCGTGACGACAACAATGGCCGACGCATCTACCGATAATTCCAATTCAAATACGCGCGTTTAAGTCCCCATGGCACGCGTTACCTTGGCGGGTGGTTCATGCGTTCCACCCGTCCTTTTTGTTTATAGCTTTGACGTCGCCCTCGCCGCGCCGCCTGGAAGTCGCGTTTCGCTTGCCCTTTGCGCCGTCATACGCTTTCAAAGAGCCATGACATATATTCCAGATTTTTCGTTCGAAGCTGCCGCCGCAAGACGCGGATATATCCGTGTCGCGGGCGTTGATGAGGTGGGGCGTGGCCCTTTGGCTGGTCCAGTGGTTGCCGCCGCAGTTTGGCTTGATCTTGACAATATCCCCGAGGGGATGAACGATTCCAAAAAGCTGACCGCGAAACGTCGCGAGGCTTTGTATGATCAAATCCTTGCCGTGGCCGATGTCTCTATCGCGTCTTGTTCTGTGGAAGAGATCGACGAGATCAATATCTTGCAGGCCTCATTGCTTGCCATGGAGCGCGCGGTGGCGGGTTTGAAAATGAAAGCCGACTATGTGTTGGTCGATGGCAATAAGATCCCCGCCGCTTTCGGTTTGGATGCTGAAGCCATCGTCAAAGGCGATGCCCGATCTTTGTCGATTTCCGCCGCGTCAATTGTTGCAAAAACGTGGCGCGATCGGCTGATGGTGGATTTAGCGCAACAGTACCCTGGCTATGGCTGGGAAAAAAACGCAGGCTACGGCACCAAATTGCATATGGAAGGCTTGGCGAAATTTGGGGTGACCCCACACCATAGACGTTCGTTCAAACCCATACACAATATGTTGTAGCAAGCGATTTTATAACGCATTGATTCAATAAAGAAATTGACCTCGAATCCTCAATGACTCATCTTAGGCGGTACATAACGACACCAAAAATGGTGCGATTGTATCGCTCGTAAGGGCGTATCTGTGAGGCAGAGCATGACTAAAAATACACGCAAGGAGGCGCCTGCGCTTCCGATCAATACAATTATGTCCGGTGATTGCATCGAGGCAATGAACAGTCTCCCCGAAGAATCAGTTGATCTGATTTTCGCGGATCCCCCCTACAATTTGCAATTGCGCGGCGACTTGCATCGTCCTGACAATTCCAAAGTTGACGCGGTGGACGACGACTGGGATCAATTCGACAGCTTTAAACGCTACGATGATTTCACCCGCGAATGGCTGAAAGCCGCGCGTCGCATTCTCAAACCGAATGGCGCGATCTGGGTGATCGGGTCTTACCACAACGTGTTCCGCCTTGGCGCGGAATTGCAGAACCAAGGCTATTGGTTGCTCAACGATGTGGTGTGGCGCAAGTCAAACCCAATGCCAAATTTCCGTGGCAAACGGTTCACCAACGCGCATGAAACGCTCATCTGGGCGTCCAAAGCCGAAGGCGCGAAATACACGTTCAACTACGACGCGCTCAAAGCGCTCAATGAAGGCGTGCAAATGCGCTCTGATTGGGTTTTGCCGATCTGTAATGGTGGCGAACGCTTGAAAGACGAAGACGGCGAAAAGGCGCACCCAACACAAAAGCCGCAAAGCTTGTTGCACCGCCTTTTGATCGCGACCACCAACCCTGGTGACGTAGTGCTAGACCCGTTCTTTGGCACGGGCACCACAGGTGCTGTCGCCAAAATGCTGGGCCGTGATTACATCGGTATCGAGCGCGAAGAAAAGTACCGCAAGGTTGCTGAAAAGCGTCTGAAATCCATCCGCAAATTTGACACTGACGCCTTGACAGTCACTGCGTCGAAACGTGCTGAACCACGTGTGCCTTTTGGTCAATTGGTCGAGCGCGGTATGCTGCGTCCGGGTGAACAGCTGGTGTCCATGAATGGTCGTCACAAAGCCAAAGTGCGCGCTGATGGCACGCTTGTTGGCAATGACATCAAAGGGTCGATCCACCAAGTGGGGGCGCATCTTGAGGGCGCACCAAGCTGTAATGGTTGGACCTATTGGGCTTTCCAACGCGAGGGCAAAACCGTGCCCATCGACTTGTTGCGTCAGCAAATCCGCGCGGAAATGAACTGATCTCACACCAAGATCAAACTCTCATCAAATGATCCTTTGCCTGTCTCACCATGGGCAAAGGACGCGATACCCGTCGCTCAAATCGTTGGGCGACGTACAGAACAGTTGTGTGAAAACAAATACGAATACCGCCTGATGCCAGAGGTCTGACTTCCTCGGCATCCCCTTGCCCCGCCTTATGGCGGGGCTTTTTTTGTTCGGCTTTAAGGTGCCGCGCTAGAGGCGTGGCAAAGGATTGGTGCCGTGTTTATAGGGCTCCCATTCCGCAAATGTCGCCATGTCAGGGTAGTATTGTTTGCGCCACGCTTTGACGCGCGGGTTCATAATGCGTCGCCAAAGGGGCGGCACCATGGCAGCGAAAGTCATCACCGGATAGCCAAAGGGCAATTGCGGCGCGTCGTCTTCGGAATAGTTTTGCAGCAATGGAAAACGGCGGTCGGGTTTATAGTGGTGATCCGAATGGCGTTGCAGATTGATCAACAACCAATTGGTCGCCATCTGAGCCGCGTTCCAACTGTGATGCGGTTTGACGTGTTCGTATTTCCCATCTCCCAGATGCCTGCGGGTGAGGCCGTAGTGCTCGACGTAATTTGTTAGCTCGAGCTGCCAAATCGCAATAAATGCCTGCCAAATAAACAAGAAAAACCCAGCAGTGCCCCCAATCAAAACAGCCAAGATCAGCGCGCTCAGTTGCAGCGCCCAATAGCGAAAATGCGGGTTACGCGGATGAAAGGCAGACAAGCCGCGCCTTGCGAGCAGGGCCTTTTCGGCCTCCCAAGCGGACACTGGCCCTTCGCGCAGCACGCGACCAAAGAACCGGAAAAACCCTTCGTTATAAAGGGCTGTCACCGCATCGCGCCGCGTGCCGACATGTTTGTGGTGCACAAGCAAATGTTCGGTGCGAAAATGCGAATAGAGGACAGACGCCAACAGTAAATCCCCCAACCAGCGTTCCAGCCGATTGCGTTGATGCAGCAGTTCATGGGAATAAACGATGCCAATGGTGCCCGATGAGACCCCGAGACTAAAGAACAGAACGATCACTTCTGTGGTCGTCAAATGATTGGTGTGTGTGACGAAATAGATCAGCCCGTAAATCATGACAAACTGGATCGGAAACCAGATCATCGTGATCAATCGATATAAAACCAACTGGTCATCGCCTGTGTTGGGATCGGGATTCTCTTTGTTCATCCCCAAAAGGCGATCCAAAATCGAAAACAAATACCACGCGTAAAGTGGCACCAAAAAGGTCAGAAACCCGCCGAATTTAGCGCCGATCAACAACAGTGGCACAACACCTAAAGACAGCCAAAACGGCATCGCGTTTCGTGCGCTGATGGTCGACATATTCATTAGGCTTGGCCCTTCATATTCACCGTCTCTTAATGTTTACAGATCAATCGTCAAAATGAACTTGCGCCACATCAAACACCTTTCGCATGACTGTTGGCAAATCCGAAGGCTGAAATTCATTTGCGCCCAAGGTAACCGCATGTTCGGGCGCATTCGCAACCGCATTTGCGACCATAACGCGCAAGAACAGATGGAAATGCGTGAAGGTGTGTTTGATCTCGCCAACCTCTGCCCAGTCGGCAGCAAAAGGCGGGGCTTCTTGCGCTGTTTCTTCCCAAGGCGATCCGGGCCAACCGAGCATGCCCCCCAGCAATCCTTTGTCGGGGCGGCGCTCCATCACCCAAGCCCCTGACGGCGTTTGCGCCACATAGGCAAAACCTTTGCGTGTGGGCTTGATGGCTTTCGGCACCTTTTTGGGCAGATCAGCCGCCGTGCCATTTTTGCGCGCAAGGCAAGGCGCACTCCAAGGGCAGATATCGCAGTGCGGCGATTTCGGGGTGCAGACAGTTGCGCCCAGATCCATAATCGCCTGCGCGTAATCACCTGCGCGGTTTTTTGGCGTGGTGCGTTCGGCCAATTCGGTCAGTTGCGGTTTTGACAGCGGCAGCGGTTCGTGGACATCATGCAATCGCGACATCACCCGTTCGACATTTCCATCCACAACCGTTTCAGGCAAATCAAAGGCGATAGATGCGACAGCCGAAGCCGTGTAAGGCCCGATGCCTGGCAGTGCCAAAAGCGATTTGCGGTCTGTTGGAAAAACGCCGCCATGATCCGCCACAACGGCACGGGCACATTTGAGCAAATTACGTGCGCGGGCGTAGTATCCAAGACCAGCCCATTCCCCCATAACATGCGTATCGTCCGCTGCGGCAAGGTCCTGAACGGTCGGCCACAAATGTGTAAAGCGTTCAAAATATGTCTTAACAGCTGCCACAGTTGTTTGCTGAAGCATCACTTCAGACATCCAAATTCGGTAGGGATCTGCCGTGATGCCTGCTTTGCGGGATGCGGGACCAACACGCCAAGGCATTTCACGCGCGTTTTCGTCGTACCAAGCCAGCAAACCTGCGGCCAAAGCGCCATGATCCATCTTGTGTTTCACTCCGTCACGTAAACTTTAGGGCGTGTCATTAGGTTTTGTCTGGTAACGCCGCGCCCTCAAGATAGAATAGAGTTTGAGAATGGATAAACCAGATGCGCAAAGCGAAAGTCACAAAGAAAACAACACCGGCCGCGGGAATTAAGCGACGCAAGAAGGGATTCGAAATGACTTCGGGCCTTTTGCAATCGCGGATTCGCCAAGCGACCGAAACACGTGGGTTTTCCGAAATGCGGCTTTTGACCCATTGGGTCGAAATCGTGGGCGAACAAACCGCGTCAATGGCGCGGCCGATCAAAGTGACCTACGCCAAGGGCGGTTTCGGGGCCACTTTGGTGCTGTTAACCACAGGATCATACGCACCGATGTTGCAAGCTGAGTTGCCCAAAATCCAAGATCGGGTGAATTCCGTTTATGGCTATAGTGCGATTAGCCGCATTCACATCACCCAAACTGCGCCAACAGGTTTTGCCGAAGGGCGCGTCCAGTTTGAACATGTGAAAGAAGAACCGCGCCCCCAGCCAAGCCCTGAGGTTCTGGCCGAGGCGCATGAATTGTCCGCGGGGACGCAAGACGAAAACTTGCGAAACGCGCTTGAAAAATTGGCCAGCAGCTTTTTGCACCGCGCCGAAAATACACTGAAAAAGGTAGACCAATGAACAGACGTAACTTTTTGATGACCACTGCTCTGGCCGCATTGGGCGCGGGTGGTGCATATTTGTACACTGCACAACCGCAGATGACTGAATTTGTCATCACCCCTGCAAATGCAACAGACGCAGCTGACATCGACACATCTATGATCAAAGATATGGTCATGGGTGATCCAGATGCGCCTGTCGAATTGATCGAATACGCATCCTACACCTGTCCGCATTGCGCGAGCTTCCATGCCAATGTGTTCAAGCAGTTGAAAGAAAACTACATCGACACTGGCAAAGTAAAATTCGTTTACCGCGAAGTGTACTTTGACAAATACGGCCTTTGGGCTGCGATGGTTGCACGCTGTGGTGGTGAGATGCGCTACTTTGGCATCAACGCCATGTTGTACGAGCAACAAAAAGAATGGATCGCTGGCGGCAAAGACGCGATGGAAATCGTTAAAAACCTGCGCACGATTGGTAAAAAAGCGGGTCTGTCAGACGCCGATTTGGACACCTGCATGAACGACGGCGCGATGGCACAGGCTATGGTTGCCAACTTTGAAGTGCAAATGAAAGAATACGACGTGTCCGGCACGCCAACATTGATCATCAATGGCGAAAAGAACTCGAACATGTCTTACGAAGCTTTGGCGGCCAAACTTGATGCGGCACTTGCTGGCTAAGTTGAATGGATCCCGATTTTTGCCAATGCGGCAGTGATCGGGTCTTCATTTTCGATCGATAGGCGCACCGGCAAGGTGAGCACCTTCATTTGAAAGGCGCGGGGCAATCGCACCGCGTCTTTTTCCGTTGTGACCAGCTGCGCCCCCAAAGTGGCCGCCTCAATTTCAAGGCGTTTCATGAGTGCAAGCGGCAGGGGTTGGTGATCCCGCAATGCTTCTTTGCGGATGAGAACGGCGCCCATGTTTTCCAAAGTTGCAAAGAATTTTTCAGGGTGGCCGATGCCTGCAAAGGCCAGCGCTGGCAGACCTGCCCAGTCCATTCCCGTTTCCAAAGGCGCAAGATGGGCTTTGACATTGGGCAACGAAATATGCGCCCCCCACGTGGTCTGAAAACTGTTTTGTGCCGCCTCGTTTCCAATCGAAATGATCAAATCACCGCGCGCCAATCCGACATTCACCGGTTCGCGCAAGGGGCCGGAGGGCATGACACGGCCGTTGCCAAACCCTCGATGGGCATCAACGATGACAAAGGTGGCATCTTTGACAACCGACGCGTTTTGCATGCCGTCATCAAGTAAAATCACATCTGCACCGTCGGCCTCGGCCGCTTTGACGCCGAGCGCGCGGTCTTTTGAAACCCACGCAGGGGCAAAGGCAGAAATCAACAATGGCTCGTCGCCCACATCGTCTGCGGTGTGCGTTCGCTCGACAACGCGCACGGGGCCGGCCAATTTGCCGCCATAGCCGCGCGACACAACATGAACGGTTTTGCCCATAGATTGCAGTTTTTGCACCAGTGCGATGACGGTCGGGGTTTTGCCCGTGCCGCCCGCATTGATGTTGCCGATGCAGATCACCGGCACCGACGCTTTGTAGCCCTGTTGCGCAACGCGTCTTGCCGTTCCATGTGCATAAAGGCGCGCCAATGGCGTCAGCGCGCGCGCTTGCCAACTTGGGGCATCTGGGGCCGTGGACCAAAACCGTGGAGGCGTCATGCGAGCATCTCTTCCCGTAAATCCAAAATGTCATGCGCAAGACTAGCAACACGATCCGTCATTTCCGCCCCTTCAGAGCAGATTTCCCACGCCGCACTGGCCATGTTGGCGGCGTAATCAGGCGCGGACACTTCGCTGACCGCCTGACCAAGCGTGTCTCCGCAGGTGACCAAACGCGCGGCGTTTGCGGCATCGAACCTTGCGTAACGACTTGAAAAATAACTTACATTTGGCCCATGGATGATGGCTGACCCAAATATCGCCGCAGGATACGGGTCACAGCCGCCACCGTCTGTTATGGATTGCCCCAAAAAGGTCACCGGCGCGAGGCGATACCACAAACCATCCTCTGCGCCAGCGTTTACAATCAACACCTGAACCGCGTCGGACGCGGCCTTATTGTCTGCGCGCAGGGCAGACGTCAGGCCTTGGTTGGTGCAATGTGCCTGAAGCTGTCGCACCGTTTCCGCGCCTTGCGCCGAGACGATCAGCAACAGTCGGTGCGCGCGACGCAATGCGACTTTATGCGCGCGTACGACGTCGCGAATTTCAGCGGGCCCAATGTTGGCGGCAAACCAAACGGGGCGGGTGCCAATGTCTTCGGAAAGCGCTTCAAGCTCGGATTCATCGAACTGAGGCACGGTGGCGCCTTCGCCCAAATACCCCATAACTTCGATGTTTTCCGAATTCAAACCAGCCCGCTGCCACGCGATAGATTGCGTGATATTTGCCGCGAAAACATGCTCGAAAAGGCACATCGTTGCGGTCTTGAGCCCAGGAATTATTTTGTTGAGCGCCAACGAATGAGTGCTTTCAGGCGCATCAATGGACACCGTTGGAATGCCGCGAGACTGAGCTTTCTCGATCAATGCGGGGCGGAATCCGCCGCCAACCCAAATCAAGCAATCAGGATCCCAGTGGGTCAAAAAACGCCGGACAATTGTCAATCTGTCTTCGGGGGCTTGCATGAACAGCAGCCCCTTTGGCACGTCATGTGGCACAAGCGATTGATAGGTGGTTGTGATGATGCCCCGCAGGTCGGGGCGGTCTTCGCGCAAACGGCGAAACAGTTCAAAACAAGGCGCAATCGCGTGTTCGGACCCAGCATTGAACCAAATTAGATTGCCCAATGGGCGCGGTGGCGCATTTTGGGCAAGCCGCTGGTTTAGGGCCTCATCCGTGATGGTGCCCGCCCGCTGCAGCTTGGTTAACATCTGTCTGACAGGAGCTTCCGGTCGCGATGAAAATGCTGCGTATGCGATGAGTGAGAGTGCTCTGGCCATGCGGCCTACACCTTAATGTCCAAGTTCTTCCGTAGAAGATGTGCCTGCTTCCTCATCGCGCAGGCGGTGCAGGTGCGCGATGAAATAACGCATGTGGGCGTTGTCTACGGTGCGTTGTGCTTCGGCTTTCCAAGCGGAATGCGCCGAGGCGTAATCTGGGAAAATGCCAACCACGTGAATGTCGTCGACGTTTCGGAAAGTTGTTGTCGATGGGTCGACCAATTCGCCGCCAAAGACCAAATGCAAGCGTTGTGTCATTGTTCTCTCCGTATGAGGTTCAATCGCAACTTAGCCATATGCGGTGCGCGGTCAAGCGACGCTGGGCGGGTGCTTAATAATTAGGCGATCCATGTATATTGCGGAAAAAACAGGCGCTCACTGTTGTTCTTTCGGATCCGCTAGGCGCAACATTGAGCATGTCTAAGGCAAACCCTTCCACGGCGAAACTCATCGTCTTTACCGATCTTGATGGTACGCTGCTCGATCATGACAGCTACAGTTGGGATGCCGCGCGTCCTGCGCTTGAGCGCATGTTGTCCCTGTCTGTGCCGCTTGTGTTGGCGAGTTCCAAGACGGCATTTGAGCTTGCTGATCTGCGTCGAGCGCTTGGGTTTGAGCATTGCCCCGCCATTGTTGAAAATGGTGCGGGGCTTTTGCCAGCGTTTGAAGAGCCGGATCAAGATGCCAAGCAACACGCGCAGATTTTGCAAGCTCTGGCAGAGCTACCCGCTGAATTGCGCGCGCAGTATAGGGGCTTTTCGGACTGGTCCGTCGCGCAATGCGCCGCGCAAACGGGCTTGCCCCTTGAGCAGGCAGAACAGGCACGCAATCGCCAATTTTCCGAACCTGGCCTGTGGGCGGGAACCGCCGATCAGCGTCAGTTGTTTGAGGATCTGTTGGGGAAAAAGGGCATCACCGCACGTCAGGGCGGGCGCTATTTGACCCTGTCCTTTGGTGCGACCAAAGCCGATTGGATGGCACATATTGTCGGCGCATTCGACCCGAAACCAGCGACAATGGCGCTTGGCGATGCACCGAATGACGTTGAAATGATCTGCACTGCGGATCACGGCGTCATCATACGAAATACACATGGGGCTGGCATACCAACGCTTGAAGCCGAAGCGGCGGGCGCAATTGTCAGAACCGAACTGGCTGGTCCAGCTGGTTGGAACATTGAGGTGCAAGAGTGCCTCACAAAATACTACGCAGAAGAGGAATAAAATATGGCCGATTTTCACCAAGGTGGGCATGTCGCCACAATGCACAATCTTCGGGTCAGTGCACCAAATGACTTGGTCCGCGAATTGGAAGCCTTTTCGTCGACGCGAAAGATCACGCTTATTCTGCCGTCGCTGTTCTCTGAACTGGAAGGCGAAGCGCTGCCAGCGATCATTGATGAATTGAACAAGGTGAACTTTATCCACCGCATCGTCATTGGTCTCGATCGCGCCACAGAGGAACAATACCGTCACGCGCTCAAGTTCTTTTCGAAGCTCAAAGCCGATCATGTTGTGCTGTGGAACGACGGCCCGCGATTGAGGGCGGTCGATTCCAAGCTGCAAGAATTGAACCTGTCACCCAGCGAACCCGGCAAAGGCCGCAATGTTTGGTTCTGTATGGGCTACACAATCGCGCAGGCCGACAGTGCTGTGGTTGCTGTGCATGATTGCGATGTGCTGACGTATAGCGCCGATATGTTGGCGCGGTTGGTTTACCCTGTGACCAATCCGCGGTTTCCGTACCAAATGTCCAAAGGCTTTTACCCCCGCGTTGCCGACGGCAAATTGAACGGTCGCGTGTCGCGGCTTTTGGTGGCTCCGATTTTGAGCGCCATGGCCAAAGTGCTTGGTCCGCGCGAGTATTTGGACTTTATTTCGGATTTCCGCTATCCGCTTGCGGGCGAATTCGCCATGCGCACGTCGATCTTGCCGGACATGCGCATTCCATCGGATTGGGGCTTGGAAATTGGTCTGTTGTCAGAGGCTTGGCGCAATCTATCGCCGCGTTCTGTGTGTCAGGTCGAAGTGTCGGATCGCTACGATCACAAACACCAAGATCTGTCTGAAGAAGACGCCAGCGCTGGCCTATCGCGCATGTCTGTCGACATTTGCAAGGCGCTGTATCGTAAGCTTGCTGCCGACGGCACGGTGTTCTCCGAAGAGATTTTCCGCTCGATCAAAGCGACATATTTCCGCGATGCGTTGGATTTGATCGAGACTTATTTCAACGATGCGCAGATGAATGGCCTGCATGTTGATCGCCATGTTGAAGAAAAAACCGTTGAGCTGTTTGCCTCAAATATCATGCGCGCAGGACAGGTGTTTTTGGACAATCCGATGGAGACGCCGTTTATCCCCAACTGGTCGCGCATTCATGCGGCCGACCCAGATATCACGACCTCAATGCTGCAAGCGGTTGAATTGGACATGCAGGAATATTCCTAAAATGTCCTAGCTGCGCGTGGCAAGGCGGGCTGCGATACTGTTTGCCAAAACCGGATTGGCGGCCATAAAGCCGTCAAAAGCGGGAACGTCTTGATTGAAAACGGGGGCGTTTCCGTTGCGATCTGTAACTTTTGCGCCGGCTTCGCGGGCGATCAATGTGCCTGCCGCCACGTCCCATTCCCACGTGTTGCGCAGCGATAGCATGGCGTCGTGGCGCCCTTGGGCCACCAAAGACATGCGGTAGGCCAAGGACGGACGGAACCGGCATGCAAACGCCGGACAGCCGTCGTTCCAAAGTTCAGGCTTTAGATTGTGTCGATGGGTCAACAGGCGCGCGCCATCAATGTTTTCGGTCTCGCTTGCACGCAGCGGCACGCCGTTCAGCGTGGCGCCTTTGCCCTTTTCGGCCACGAACAGACGTTTGCGCATCGGCAAATAGACAACAGCCGCAACCACTTCGCCCTGTTCGGCCACCGCCAAAGAATGCGCCCAATTGTGATCGCCCTCAATAAAGCTGCGGGTGCCATCAATGGGGTCGACGATGAACACGCGATCCTTTGACAGGCGCGCATCGGTGTCGGCGGTTTCTTCGGACAGCCAGCCATATGCGGGACGTGCGGCCAAAAGTTTGGTGTGCAACATCTTGTCGACTGCAAGGTCGGCTTCAGTCACGGGGCCAGCGCCATCGCCTTTGTCCCATGTTTCAGGGTGTTTGCGCCAAAACGGTCGCGCGATATTACCTGCCGCATGTGCCGCTTCAACCAAAAGGGCAAGATCATCATGCGCCGGCAATGGTCATGCTTTCTACCAAAATGGACGGGACAACGCGGCTCAAATGCGTGCGTGCGTCATTGGCAGGGACGATGCTTTTCAGCATGTCGTGCAGGTTGCCAGCGATTGTACATTCGTTGACAGGATAAGTGATTTCGCCGTTTTCCACCCAAAAGCCAGAGGCCCCACGCGAGTAATCGCCCGTGGTTCCATTGATCGACGACCCGATGAGCGAGGTCACCAAAAGGCCCGTGCCCATGTCCTTGATCAAGGCGTCACGCGTTTGCTCGCCCTGTGTCAGGGACACGTTCGTGGGGGCAGGTGAGGGCGGAGCACTGACGCCACGCGATGCATTGGCAGTGCTGGTCTGTCCCAATTGGCGCGCGGTGGCCAAGTCCAAAGTCCAGCCCATCAATATGCCGTTTTGCACGATTGCGCGCTCACGCGTTGGCAGCCCTTCCGCATCAAACAGGCGCGACCCAGAGGTGCGTTTGCGATGGGGCAGTTCCGTGACGCTTAGATTGCTGGGCAAAACCTGTTCGCCCAGACCATCGCGCAACCAGCTTGATCCCCGTGCAATCGCGCCGCCGTTGACGGCCGCCAAAAGATGGCCAAGCAGCGTGGAGGAAATGCGCTCATCAAACAGAACCGGAAACGTCCCTGTTTTGGGTTTGCGCGCACCGACGCGGGCAATCGTGTTTTGCGCCGCGCGCAGGCCGATGTCTTCGGGCGTCATCATGTCGGCCTGAAAAATGCGGCTGTCGCCGAAATAATCACGCTCCATCTCAGAGCCAGTGCCTGCAATCGCAACACAGCTGAGCCCACGATCTGACCGCTCATATCCGCCTTCAAATCCGTTTGAGGCCGCAAGATGCACCTGCCGACGTCCGTATCCAGCCGAGGCAGATTGCACTTGCGAAATCCCGTCAAGCGCAAGGGCTGCTGCCTCTGCGCGACGGGCGTCTTCTTCCAATTCTTCAGCGGCAGGTTCGTCTTGCGGATCGAACATTTCCAAACTCGATGCATCGCGATCTGTCGCAAGATCGGCCGCATCGGCAAGACCCACATAAGGATCGTCCGGCGAAAACTGCGCCATGGCAACCGCACGTTCTGCAATGGTCTGAATGGTCTCATCGCGCACATCAGAAGCGGACACACAGGCCTGCTTTTTGCCCACAATAACCCGCAACCCAATATCGACGCCCTCAGAACGCTCTGCGTGCTCAAGGGCGCCTGCGCGCACATCAATCGACACCGATGTGCCCGTAACAGCTATGGCGTCGGCAGCATCTGCGCCGTTCTTTTTTGCGGCCGCCAATAGGGCAGCGGTCAGCTTTGACAGATCTTTTTGCATGACGTCCTCGGTTTGACTTTATTTCAATTAGTCTGATGGCGCGCCATCCGCAAGTTCATCAAAATGGCAAAGGCTGCCCATTCACACTTAATGCACCGTCCTTGTTCAGTTCGATGTCTGCTGAGTATGAATCCGGCGTGTCACCGGGCTTGGCCCACATGCCAAGCATCATCTTGGCGGTCATGGACATTTGCGGTGGAATAAGCCCAGTTTGCGCCAAGGTATCCATCAAGGTTGTGCCGCCATTCAGGGCAAGTGATGCGTTGGCACTTTCAAACGGGAAGCCCTCGAACATGTCCTTCCCTTTGGCAATAACGGCGGAACCGGTGCCAGTAAATGTTGCGCCAGCAAGCGAAATGTAGAGTTCGTTCAGCGCCATATCGAGCGGCATGAACGGCATTTTATCGGCGTCCACCATGTCGATAAAGGCTTGCGGGTTCAACAAATCAGCCTGCGCCATAAGACTGCCACTGAGATCAAGACGAATGGTGGCAGGATCGCGCGGCATCTGACCTTGCGGGTCAAGCATCATCCAAGCCATATCGGGCAAGCGCAGTTCTTCGAGTGCCATTTTAAACGCAAAGGGTTTTGGGGTGTCGCTTTTCAAAAGTGGAAGGGTCACACCTAAGCGCGCTTCGCCAATGCCAAAGTCGACTTGGGGCATTGGAAGACCTGCTCCGCTCACGGTCACTTCCGTTTCATGCGCAGTCGCGAGATAGCTCACGACGCCGCGCGACATTTTTGCGCCGACCGCTGATTTGCGTGTCGAGCCAGCGAATGTCATCGCGCGCCCCGCGTCCGACGTGTTCATCTCAAACGCGGTCCGACCAAGGCTATACCCCGCCGTGCCGTCCATTGATTTGAGGTATCCAAGCGGCTCATCCATTGCTGCGGCGCTGGTGGTAAATTTTCCCACAAAGTTGAGCGGCGCAATCGTATAGGTCATATCGATGGCAATGTCGTCGGTGCTGCTGTCACTGTCGACCGCCACGGCATCTGCGGCAATATCTGCGGTTGTTATAAGCGTATCACCGTCGGTTTCTTGCGACATGGTCCCCTGAACACCCAACACCGTCACGATTTGTTCGGGCACCAAAACGACACCGTCGCGGATCTGCTTTTGCGTCACATAGGTCATGGTGCCGGGCAAAATTTCATACGTGATGTTGCCAACAGTTCCTGAGGCAATCGTCGTGTTGTCAAAGGTCGCCGCGCTGCGGACTTGCACCGGTGGCACGCCAGAAGACGGGTCGCCCTTGATCGATGTCGTATAGGTGGTCGGATCCGGCAGTGTCACTTCGACGGTGCCATCGCTTTGCCCCTCAAAAACAATTCTCGGGGTGGTGCCGCTAAAGGTCATAAAATCGCCACCAAGATAGGGCATCGAAATAGTCACATCATGGGCGGTCAGTGTATCGCCTGTTTGCTCGACGCGCCCACTCAGCGTTTGCCCCATGCTTTGGCTCAAGGTCTGCCAGCTGTTCCACACCTCTTGTGGAGAAACATCAGCAAAGCTGGCGGATGCGGGCAACATAACCGCAGAGACAATTAAAAAGGGCGCGCGAAAATTCATGGTCACTCCAGTCAAAATTTATACACAAGGATTCACGCAAACACTGTAGGGGTCAAGGCTGGATGCCGAGTCGAATGCGTATTAGAGTTGGCAAAACTATGGGGCGTATATGACCAATTTGACAGGAAAAACGGCATTTATCACAGGGGCAAGTCGTGGCATTGGCGCTGAGACGGCCCGTGCATTTGCCCGCGCGGGTGCCAAAGTTGCGCTAGTGGCACGCAGCGGTGGTGACATTGAGGCTCTTGCGGCCGACATCGGCCCAAATGCCTGCGCGATTGCTTGCGATGTCTCTGATCACAGTGCCTTGAAAGGCGCCGTTGAAACCGCGCAGGCCACGTTGGGGCCGATCGATATTTTGGTGAACAACGCGGGCGTTATCGACCCGATTGGCAGTATGACTGGCGCAGATGTCGACACATGGGCCCGCGCCATTGATATCAATCTCAAGGCCGTGTTTTACGCGATGCAACTGGTGGTTCCCGAAATGATTGCGCGTGGTGGCGGCACAGTTTTGACGGTCTCGTCAGGCGCAGCCCACAGACCTGTTGAGGGATGGAGCGCCTATTGCGCGTCAAAAGCAGGCGCTGCCATGCTGACCCGCTCTCTTGATCTCGAAGAACGATCCCGCGGCATCCGCGCCATCGGCCTGTCACCTGGAACCGTAGCCACGCAAATGCAGCGCGACATCAAAGCCTCGGGGATCAATGCGGTCAGCCAACTTGAGTGGAGCGACCATATTCCCGCTGATTGGCCTGCTCAGGCGTTGCTCTGGATGT
Source organism: Pacificibacter sp. (assembly GCF_039769035.1). Lineage (NCBI taxonomy): Bacteria > Pseudomonadati > Pseudomonadota > Alphaproteobacteria > Rhodobacterales > Roseobacteraceae > Pacificibacter > Pacificibacter sp. The sequence continues at coordinate 3,538 of NZ_JBDMZG010000071.1, read as the reverse complement.
GTGGCCCGCAAGCTGACATGTACCTTGGCGAAGAGTTGCAGCTGCGCGATGAAGCCCTGCGCCGCAAAATTGGATTGATTGAATGATAGATGTGACTCGCGACGGCGATCTGTGGTGCATCACCTTGAATCGCCCCGACAAAGCCAACGCGCTGACCGCACAGATGCTCGAGGCGTTGATCAACACCGTCGGTGAGGCGCACGGCGTCGCCAAAGCGCTGATCATCACAGGCGCAGGCCCGATTTTTTCCGCTGGTGCCGATTTGGATGAAGCGCGGGCTGGCTTGGCGGTGTCCCCGCTTTGGGAAACGCTTTCAAACGCCATCGCAGCGCTGCCCTGTCTGACGGTATGCGCGCTCAACGGCACATTGGCGGGCGGTGCTTTTGGCATGGCGCTGGCCTGTGACATCCGTTTGAGCGTGCCGAGTGCCAAGTTCTTCTATCCGGTGATGCGCTTGGGGTTTTTACCCCAGCCGCCTGATCCGACGCGTCTTGCGCAATTGATTGGGCCAGCGCGTGCCAAGATGATTTTGATGGCAGGTGAAAAAGTGCTCGCGCCAGAGGCGCTGTCTTGGGGTCTTGTGGATCGAATCCTTGACCCTGCCGATCTGATTCCTGCCGCGCGCGCTTTGAGTGCGCAGGCTTTGGAGGCAGAGGCCTCTCACATCGCGGGTATTAAAAGCATGATCACATCATGAGCGTCTCTGCGCGAATCGAAACCGTCGAAGCACTTGTCATTGGCGCTGGGCCTGCAGGGCTTATGGCCGCGCAAGAGCTTGGGCGTGCAGGTGTTCAAGTGGTCATCGTTGATGCTATGCCATCGCCCGCGCGCAAGTTTCTTATGGCGGGTAAATCTGGCCTGAACGTGACCAAAAACGAAGGTATGGACGCCTTCCAAAGCCACTTTTCGCCGCTGCCCGACGCCCTAAAATCGGCGCTGTCTGATTTTGGCCCCAAGGATGTCATCGCCTGGGCGGAAGACTTGGGCCAAGAGGTGTTTACTGGCTCAACGGGGCGCGTCTTTCCCACAGTCATGAAAGCATCGCCCCTGTTGCGCGCATGGTTGGCGCGGCTGGATAACTACGGTGCAGACTTGCGGCGCAAGTGGCGTCTTACGGGCATGGATGACACGGGCGCAGCCGTTTTTCAGACCCCCGAAGGCCTCCGAAAAATACACGCCAAAGCAACGATTTTGGCGCTGGGCGGGGCGAGTTGGGCCAGATTAGGGTCGAATGGCGCCTGGGCAGACCTGATGCCAGATGCCACCATTGCCCCCTTCGCACCGGCAAATTCCGCTCTTTCCGTGACTTGGAGCACCCATATGACGCGCCACTTTGGCGGGGCCGTCAAAGGCGTGGAATTGCGATGCGGGGCGTATAAATCGCGCGGTGAATTCATCATTTCAAACCGCGGGCTGGAAGGTGGCGGCATCTATTCGGTCTCTCGCGGTGTGCGCGAAGGGCATGAGGTGGTGGTTGATCTCTTGCCAGATATGCCAGCGGCAAAAGTGAAAGCGGCGCTTGAACGGCGCAAACCCAAAGAGAGTTTGGTGAACTTCCTGCGCAAATCATTGCGCCTGTCACCCGAAAAAATCGCAATGGTGATGGAATTTGCGCGGCCTCTTCCAGATGATTTGACGCCTGTTTTGAAAGGGTTGACCGTGTCAGGCGCGCAGTTGCGTCCGATGGATGAAGCCATTTCAACGGCGGGTGGTTTGCGGTTTGAAGGCCTGACAGACAACCTTGAAATCAAGACCCTGCCAAATGTCTTTGCCTGCGGTGAAATGCTGGATTGGGAAGCGCCAACAGGTGGCTATTTGATCAACGCCTGTCTGGCGACGGGGCGGCGTGCAGGACTTGTGGCTATCGACGCTGTGACAGCATCGAAAGACGAATAAGGGCACGTTCCATAACGGCCATTTTCGGCGCGCGCGACGACGATCGAAGCGTCAGATCAGTATCGGTTAAAACCTCAAGCGCCACTTCCAATTTGTGCATGCCCCACTTTTGCGCCTGTTTGGTCATGCGATCACGACGCGGCCCGAAAATAGGCGGACGCGCCCGCGCGATGCCAGATGCCGCTCCACCAGGGTCAGACGCCGCCGCATGCAGCGCGCGAAAATGGCGCATGGTAAAAATGGACAGCGCGACAGGGTCGATGCCTTGCCCCGCGATCTTTTGCATGATCGGGCCAAGCTCGACAGTGCGCCCTTCGGCCACGATATTCAGCACATCGTCCACTTCGGCCTCAGAGGTGGCTGGGGCGCAATTGATGATGTCTTCAGAGGTCACGGCTGTGGCGTCGCCAATTTTATACAGCGCGAGCTTTTCCAAGGTCTGGCGAAAATCACCGGGATCTAAACTGCGCGACAAGGCTTCGATATCGGTCATGGCGTCGGGGGCAATGGTGCCAAGCCCAGACTTTTTCAGCGTTGCCTCAATTTCACCGCGTGACGGCGGGTCGGCGTAGATTGCCGCCGCCAATCCGTTGGGGTGCATCTCGAAAAACTTACGCAGTTTCGATGTGGCTTTCAGGCTGCCGGCCGTCACCACGACTTGCGCGTCACCGATCTGCCAATCCGACATGGCGTCGATGATCACCGCGCCAAGCTGTTCTGTCGCATCCTCAACAAAGGCGACACGCGGTCCGGGGAAAAACCCTTGGGCCTTGATCGCGTCGGACAACATGGCTTTGTCTTTGCGCAGCTCAGACGCAGGGATGCGCGTGAGGCGCATTTCTTCTTCGCCTTGCGGGCCAACCAGCGATGCGATCAATTCTTGGCGTTTCAGCGCGATGCGCATGGAATCGGGGCCAAACAGCAAAACCCCCGCCTTTTTGGGGTCGGGCTTCGCGAAATATCCAACGGCTTCGCGGGGGGACAGCTTCATCTTGGCACAGCGACTTTGGCGTGGATTTGAGCTGCCATTTGATCGGCCAAAATTTCCATCAAACGATCATAGGCATCGCGGGTCGCCGTGACAGAGGACACAGTGGATCCAGTGGCGGAATAGGCGGTGAAACTGTTCACCTCGCCTGAGGCAACCGTTTGACCGTCCGCGATATTAACCAATGAATACTTAGCCTTACCTGTCACATGGTAGCGTGTGATTTCTTGCTCTGGCGTGATGCCGACCGCGGCTTCATCGGTGTCGACGTTGAACGTCAGGGCATAAGTCGGGGTCGCTGGGCGCGCGAAAATGTCTTCAAGCTTGTTGGCCAAAACATAGGCTTCGCGGTTGCCCGACGTGTCTACGCGGATTGCGCCGCGCAGGGCCGATCCACTGCCGTTTGGGCCGTAAGTCGGTTGAAAACCGCAGCCCGCGAGGGCCACGGCGGAGAGTAAAAAGGTTCTGCGATCAAACAACAACATTGACGATACGACCTGGCACCACGATGAGCTTTTTCGGCTGCCCGCCATCGAGCGCCTTCACCACAACGTCAGCCTTTAGAACAAGTTTTTCAACCTCTTCTTTCGGCATGTCTTTTGGCACGGTGATTTCATCGCGGCGTTTGCCGTTGATTTGGATCGGCATGGTCAC
>NZ_JBDMZG010000070.1:0-8905 GCF_039769035.1 Pacificibacter sp. | reverse complement strand
TTTTATGTGTGTCCCATCCGCAAAATTTTGCGGATGGTTTTTTTATTTGATCTCTAACCCATCGTTGACGGCAGCCAGAGCGAAAGCGCCGGAAATGCTACGAGCAGGATGATTTTGACCAAATCTGCGGTTACAAATGGTAGAACCCCACGCATTACAGTCGTCAGACGCACAGTTGGATCGATGTTCTTAAGGATAAATAGGTTCATCCCAAACGGAGGCGTAATCATGCCAATTTCCACCACTACCAGCATCAAGATACCCCAAAAAACCATGTCGTAACCCAGATCCAGAACGATCGGTGTGACAACCGGTAGGGTGATAATCATAACGCCAAAGCTGTCCATTACAGATCCTAGCAGTAAGTAAATGATGATCAGAACAAGCAAGACAACGATAGGCTTTGCATCAAGACTCGAGATCCAAGCCCCGACCATATCGGGCGCGCCCCCAAGGTTCACAAAGAAACCGAACATTAAGCCGCCAAAGATCAATGCATAGATCATAGCAACAGTTCCCGTAGTTTCAGAGAAAACATTCAGGATGGACTCGCGGGTCAGGCGACCGCGTACAAATGCCAGCAAGAAAGCACAGGCTGCGCCAACAGCCGCACTTTCCGTGACAGTGAATATTCCCGAATACAATCCGCCGATCACAATACCAAACAGTGCTACCACAGGTCCCGCCCCAAGGAGAGCATCTCGTATTTCTGTCAGCGAAGCTTTTTCGGCAGTAGGCGCGGCCTCCCGATTCATGGCAACGGTTATGAAGACCGCGGAAAAGTATAGCACAATAGCCAAGACGGCAGGGATCATTGCGGCAATGAAAAGTTTGCCGATCGACTCTTCGGTGAGCAAAGCAAACAGAATAATCACACCCGATGGTGGTACAAGCGCACCGAGGGTACCGCCTGCGGCGACAGTTGCCGTTGAAAGTGTCGGGGCGTAGCCCAGCTTTTTCATTTCTGGCAATGCCATTCTACCAAAGGTTGCCGAGGTGACGATTGAATTGCCTGACACAGCGCCAAATCCAGCGCAGCCCGCGATCGTCGCATAAGCTAATCCACCGCGAAAACGCCCAAGCAAAACGTGTCCAAGGCGGAACAAATCAGACGAAACACCCGCCACAACAGCGAACGCCCCCATGATTAGGAACAAGGGCAAAGTCGCGACTTGGTCATTTCTCAAGAACGACGCCGCGTCACCGGAAAAGGTGTTAACAGACGCATCGAAACCAATTACCCCAAAAGTTCCCATAATCCCGATACCTGCGGTTACTGTTGCCAAAGGGATTTGAGCAAATACACCCAACCAGAGCATTACAAATCCGATAAGGACCGTGACGCCCGGGTGCATCTGAACAAAGTCCATCAGTAGGTCCGGATCAAAGATTGCAAAATAACTGATGGTCAAAACCGCGAAAGCCAAGATTGCTACCAAGACTAGCACAATTGGATGGGATTTATCCTTGGATGTTTCCCGAAGCGTTCTTTGAATATCACCATTAATACTGACAATCTGAACAATCGCAGCCGCCGCCATCGAAGTAGCAATAGCGTAATAGATCGGAGTAAGCGGCAACACTAGAAGCGCGGTTGCCCTTCCTTGCGTCCCGTATTTGCTGGCAATTCCGTACAGGCTCCAAGCCAACACACCATAAAATAGCAACAACATTACAGATGCAACCACGTTGAGCCAACCCGACAGGCGCGGGCTAGTCAATTGAGCAAAGAGATCAAGCCTCAGATTGACTCGATGCGCTGCACCAGCTGGCATGGTTGCTGCCACAGCGACCGCAAATGTCAGAGACATGATTTCATTGAGCGCATAAACGGCACTGCCGAAAAGCCATCGGCCAAGAACGTCAATTACGATTACAATGGCTCCAGCCAAAATACCCGCAATCGCAACCATGGAAATGGCGCCGGTGAATTTCCGTGCCCAAATCTCTGGCGTTGTCAATTCTTCTGATTGTTTTTTCATGACATGATCCCTTAAGCGACTGCACTTTTTTATAAAAGTGCTACGGGGCGGCACCAGCCTGCTGAACCCTTCGCGACTTTAACCGGAAGCGCGATCACTTCAAAACCGGTACCAGGCAACTGATCCAGATTGGCTAGCTTTTCCATGTGACAATAGACAGAATCGGCTCCGGCTTTGTGACCCTCCCAAAAGATCGACCAATCGCCGGTTTTACGAGCGCGATCGACCTGGGTTGCCAAGGGTGGATCCCAACTCCAGGCATCTGTGCCACAAACACGCATGCCCCGTTTGGTAAGGTAAAGCGTTGCCTCGCGTCCCATGCCGCACCCCTTTCCAACATAATCAGGCTTGCCATATCGGGCACCTGCAGCTGTATTCACAAGTACAATATCACCCGCCTGAATTTCGTGCCCAATACGCGATAATTCAGCTTCAACTTCCGCAGCGCTGATTGTATGGCCGTTTGGTTTGTCTCTGAAATCCAGCTTTACGCCACGACCAAAGCACCAATCCAAAGGCACTTCGTCGATGGTAATCGCCCGCTCGCCACCGTTCATTGTCGGGTGATAGTGCCACGGCGCATCCATATGCGTCCCATTGTGGGTTGTGATCTCACAACGCTCGACCGCCGCGCCTGCATCATCGCGCAGCACGCCTTCTGGCAGGCCAAAAAACTGCGAAAATTCTGCGGCACCGGCTTTGTGATCGACATAGGTGATTTTGGGGCCCAGACCGGGTGGGTCCGAGACCACCTGATCGGTTAAAGAGACCGAAAGATCTATGATTTTACGAGACATGTTTTCTCCCAGAAATGCGTTTATGTTTATGCTTAACTCCGGATCTCAGGGCGCCGATCTGGCAAGTCCGCCAAGTTTGCGACCACATTTCCACCCTGAACTATCGTCGCCAGCTTTTCCAAACTCTGTCCCAAGCAAGGCCCTAAAGTACATTTTCCATCGTCCACTTCGAACAAAGCACCGTGCGCGGAACAGATTATCTTGTCTCCACCTGCGTTCAGAAACTCGTCCTTTTTCCAGCCCAGCCTCGTCCTTCCGTAGTGCGGACAGACATTAATAAAGGCTCGCACACGATCGCCCTGGCGTACCGCAAAAACCAACGCACGGCCACGCATGTCGGGCCAAAGCCCCTTTGAACCGCCATCCTCAATCTCGTCCAACCGACAAAGTGTTTGTTGAACGCTCACTTTTTAACCTGAGGTGGACCACCCGGCGCCCATTTTTCGACGTTTTCAAATAGAAACATCTGCGAATTCTCAGCTGATAGTTCAGTCTCGCGGTTGATCCAGTCGCCATCGTGTTTGTCCATATCAGCGTCAAATTCACAGTTTACACCCATTGGTGATGAAAAATACCAGAACCAGTTTGACCCAAACTTGTGGCGGCCCGGACCCCAGAAGCTTTCAAAACCTTTTTTTACCATTCGGCTACCCGCAAGCATCAACTCAGTTGGCCCTTTCATATGGAAAGCCAAATGCTCAATACCCTGCATATATGGCGGGGTCTGGATCATGAAAAAAACATGGTGGTCGTCATTGCCCTGAGGTCGCAGGAACGGACCCGTATTTGTGAACTTGTCTGTCACAACAAATCCTAACCGTTCGGTATAGAACTTTGAACATTTCTCCATATCCGGCACAAAATAGACAATATGGCTAAGCGTGCGGGGTTTGGCTTCTGCATCTTCGTTCGAACCCAACTCGTTCGGCCCACGGCCAGGTTTCGCTCCGGGGGAATTGATCATCTCGGCTGGGAGAGACAGTTTAATGCGACGGGTGACTCGAAAGGCAATTTCGAAATCCAGATCATCTTTGCAAAATAGTGTTCCATCTTCCGCCTTGTGAACGTCACGGTCCTTGGACAACTCCGCTTCGATTTGATCCAACGTCACTTGATCCGCAACGCCCCAAACCGTTTGGCGAAGTTTTGTGCTTGTCGGTAGTGGTGCTGGTAAGCTTGGGTCGTCCTCGGCGCAAATCCTTAGCCCGGTTTTATCAAGGGCTTCAAACAAGCCCGTTTCAGTTTCCGTCAATCCAAAGGATAACAGGAATTCTCGACACGCTTCGACATTATCAACACCAAATACCAGTTCGTCTGGACCAATAATTTGCATCCGGCTCTCCTCAATTTAACAGATATGACGCTAATGAAGCTACATGCATTTCAAAAATTGTAATTTTGGATGCTATGCATTTATATTGCAAATACACTAATCCTAGGAGATGACTCGTGCGCTTCAAAAAACTGGACCTCAATTTGCTTGTCGCTCTAGATCACATGCTGGAACTTCGTTCTGTCACCGCTGCCGCAGACAAAATGTTCATGAGCCAGTCTGCGATGTCCAACGCACTAACGCGACTTCGGACTTATTTTGATGATCCGTTGCTCGTGCAAGTGGGTCGAAAAATGGAGCTAACGCCACGGGCGGATTCACTTCGCCCCGCCATTCGCGATATTTTAGTGCGCACCGAAGCGGCAATTGACATCGCACCTGCATTTGACCCCACGACAACTGATCGGACATTCAACTTGCTTTTATCAGACTACAGCTTGCGAATTTTGATGCCTTCCATCTTACGCTTGGCGAAAGAGCAAAACGCAAAAGTGGGTTTCAATCTAAAGGCACAGACAACCACGCCCTATCTGCAGCTTGAGCAAGGTGAAATAGACATTTTGATTTCCCCCGAGGATTTCGTATCGCACGATCATCCATATACTCAGTTGTTTGAAGACGAGTATGTGGTTGTAGCCTGGAAATATGGTACATACGGGGAGACCACTTTAGACAATTCCACTTATGAGTCAGCCGGGCACATTGCCATGATTCCACCGCAACAGGCACAAACAGTCGACAACCGCGTTTTGAGCGAAGCGGGTTTAGCGCGGAACATCCAAGTGACTACTTTTTCATTCTCGACAATTCCCCACCTCGTCAGCGGCACCAATCTATTGGCAACAGTTCATAGACGTTTGGCAGAATCTATGATTAGTCAGGCAGAGCTGACAATTCACCCGTTGCCTAGCAAAGCGTCCAGACTGCGTCAAATGATGCAATGGCACACATATCGGGACAGCGACCCCGGAATTATTTGGCTGCGCAACTTGGTTCAGGGGGCAGGTCAAAGCCTTCCAAAGCATTCACGTGCTCGATAATACTCATTGTACCTTTCAATTTTTAAAATACACTAGATCGACATAGAGTTTCCCCAAGTTGGGAGGAATTTACTAATGGACATTGGCAAAACACTCATTATTGGTGGTGGGATCGGCGGTTTGACCGCAGGTATTGCGATGCGCCGCAAAGATATCCCAGTCGAAATCATCGAGCGTGACGCGTCTTGGACCGTCTATGGCGTTGGGATCATCCAACAGCTGAATGTTGTGCGCGCAATGGACCAAATCGGAGCGCTTGACGCTTTCATAGCCAAGTCATTTGGTTTTGATAGGACCACGATTTTTGCAGGTCCAGCCGGTCATAAAGTTGCCGAGTTCGATACTCCGCGCCTTGCTGGCCCGCAATATCCATCGAATGTCGGTATTCGCCGCACCGATCTGCAAACAGTCCTTGCAGACAAAGCAAAAGAAGTCGGCGTAGAAATCCGCTTGGGTCTTGCCGTTGAAACAATGAACGACGATGGTTTGGGCGTTGATGTGACCTTCTCTGATGGTTCGTCAGGACGTTATGACGTGGTCGTTGGCGCAGATGGCCTATTCTCGCAAACCCGCGGGATGATCTTTCCTGATGCACCAAAGCCTAGGTACACCGGGCAGTGGGTATGGCGCTATAATCTGCCCCGTCCGGCTGATCTGGACGGAATTCACGTTTTTGCAGGCCCTTGCAACGCGGGTCTTGTGCCGATGAGCGAAGATTTGATGTACATGTTCCTGGTCACCGCCGAGGAAGAAGGCCTAAAAGTTGAGGTTGAGGGAGCCGCTGCAATGATGCGCGAACGCATAGGGCATTTGGCGCCCCCCCAAATCAAAAATTACGTCGACCAGATCACGGATGACAAAGGTGTTGTCGGACGCCCGATGGAGGTCATTCTTATCGAAGGCGAGTGGCACAAGGGTCGTGTCGTCTTATTGGGCGACGCCCTGCACGCGGCAACGCCTCACCAAGGTCAGGGTGCCGGTATGGCAATCGAGGATGCATTGGTTTTGGCCGATGAGATCGAAGGCTCAGACGACTTGGAAACAGCATTTAAGGCCTACAAAGCACGCCGCTGGCACCGTGTCGAGCAAGTTGCGGTGACGTCGATCAAAATTGGTGACGCACAGATGGGCAAAATCGAACCAGTCGATGTTGGCGCGTTGACTGCACAGACCTTGAAACTGGTCGCTGAACCAATCTAACCGGAGACCATTTCAAATGGCTATGTTTGACTATTTTCCAAACTATGTTTGGAACCTATCGGTATCTATCGCTATGGCCAGTGGAGCTGAGCTTGGCGAAATCATGGATATGTGCCAGCCCCTTAAAGAAAAAGCTGATACAGGCGAAGACGCTGGCACAGGAGATTTTTTAAAGGAATGGATGAAAGTTGCCGACAAGCTTGTCGAACTGGCCGGAGACGACGAAAATAATGGACGGCTATTGTCAGCTGGACCTAAACTGCAACGAGCCGCGTTGTATTATCTGACAGCTGAACGGATGCAGGGCCACGGCCACCCGGGGCGCATGGAAACCTTCGATAAGGCGTTGTCCGCATTCTCTAAAGGAACCTCTTTTTCGAAAGACAACGTCGAACGGGTAGAAATTCCTTATGCCAGCAAGATGCTGCCAGCATTATATACAAGGGCTCAGCGGGCCGTTGGCCCTGCCCCAACGGTCGTTTATTTGAACGGTTTGGATAGCTGCAAAGAGTTACTCTATTGGTCACGTTTGCCACACGCCTTGGCTAAAAGAGGTATTTCAACACTTTGTGTCGATCAACCCGGAACCGGAGAATCTCTGCGTAAACTTGGGTTCCATGCCCATTCTGATAGCGAACTATGGGGAACACCAATTTACGATTATCTTGCCGCGCGTGACGATGTGGATTCTCATCGCATCGGCATCACAGGCATTTCGCTTGGTGGCTACTATGCTCCGCGCGTTTGTGCCAACGAACCACGCTTTGCGTCCGGTGCGGTTTGGGGTGCCAACCACAATTGGGCCGAAGTTCAGCAAAGGCGCTTGAAGCGCGAAGGCGAAAACCCAGTTCCACATTACTGGAAACACGTTGAATGGGTGTTCGGTGCCGAAAATTCGAATGACTTCTTTGAAAAGGCCGAGGGCATGCACCTGAATGGTCAGATGGAGAAGATCAAGGTTCCATTTCTTGTCACACACGGCTCTAACGACCGTCAGATTTCACTGGACTACGCGCATCAAAGCTATGACCAATTGGTGAACTCGCCGCGGCGCGAGCTTAAGATCTTCACCGACCGCGAGGGCGGTGTTGAACACGTTGGCGCCGACAACATGAGCTTTGGGCGAGAATTTATCGCCGATTGGTTCGCCGAAACCCTTGGTGGGCGCTTATCGTGAGCTACAAGCTTTACGCTGTACCAGCTGCCTGCTCTCGTATGCCTATGATGGCACTTTCACAATCTGGGTCAGATCAACTCTGACCCAGCTATGCTGATATAAAACGCATTGTAAAACAGGAAACGTCATGAGATTTGCAACATTGCCCAACGGAAAACCTGATGGAAGGTTGCATCTCGTTAGCAAAGGCAACGCGCGGTGTGCCTCCACCAAAGCGGTTCAAACTCTGCAAGAGTTGATGGAAGACTGGGACAAATACGCTCCGGCTCTGGAAACCGAGTATGCAGAACTGAACACAGGTGGAGGCTCTGCCTTTGATCCATCTCAAGCGCGTGCGCCCATGCCGCGCGCTTGGCAGTGGCTCGACGGTTCGGCCTACGACAGCCATGGCGATCTGATGCAGACCCTTTTCAATCTGCCTCCTAACCCACGGGGTCGCCCTTTGATGTATCAAGGGATGTCTGACACGTTCTTCAGTGGTACCGACGATGTGCCGTTACCAACAAAAGAAGACGGTATAGACTTTGAGGGCGAATTCGGCGTCATCTGCGACGCGGTCCCGATGGCGGCAGACGCAGCTACCGCAGCAAAACACATCCGCCTCGTGGTTCAAATCAACGACTGGTCTTTGCGCACGCTGGCTCCAATTGAAATGAAGACAGGCTTTGGCTGGATCCATGCAAAACCCGCTTGTTCGATGGCTCCAGTTGCGATCACCCCAGATGAATTGGATGAAGCATGGCGCGACGCACGCGTAGATTTACCGTTGGTCGTCGACCTAAACGGCACCCGGTTCGGAGCGCCCGAAGGCTACGCAATGTCCTACGGCTTTGACCAACTGGTCGCCCATGCGGCCCAAACTCGCAATTTGGTAGCTGGAACGATCATCGGCTCTGGAACAGTTTCAAACGAAACCTTCCGTGAAATCGGATCGACCTGCATATCCGAACGCCGTGGCATTGAGATGATGGACAATGGTGAAGTTAAAACGCCTTACATGTCGTTTGGCGACCGTGTGCGCATGGAATGCAAAACCCGAGATGGCCAACCGCTGTTTGGCGTCATTGATCAAGTTGTTGTCAAAGCAGACGCTTAAATCACCACGTATCCGAGGCGCACAGAAACTTGCAGACTATTTAAATACTAGGAAACTTAATGAACCATCACCCAAAATCACAAGCCGCTGGACGCGCGCAAACCCCCTCTGCAAGCCGATATTTGCAACAACTCTGCAAACACTGGTCTAGGAAGGGAAAAGCGGAGTTTGATGCATCCAAAGGGTGCTGTCAGACAAATGAGAACTCGCATCGGATTTCTGGCGCAGCCTGAACCTATGCGCTCAATAGTTGGCGCCACTCAGTAAGAGCAGCGCTTCG
>NZ_JBDMZG010000069.1:0-18989 GCF_039769035.1 Pacificibacter sp. | reverse complement strand
TCAAATCCAACAATGACAGAAACAAAAACCAACCGATGCGCTAAATCTCTCCAGCGCGCCCGCCAACCTAAACCTCTGATTTTCCTAAACTTTCCAGCCTCGCGACCGTCCAGTTCGTCCCGTCCGCAGTGTCTCGCTTCCGGTAAGGGGGGTTCTAAGGCGACCGAACAAAACCCGCAAGCGCTTTTTTGAAGGATTATCGCAAAAGCTTCACAGTTCGGCGCAACGCATTGAAATAAATATATATATTTTGAATATTTTTTCAGCACAGAAGGGATAAATGGTCCAAAATTGGATGTCGTAAGTGCTCGCGCGCAAGGAAATATGGTTATCCACATGCGGCAGCGCAACAAATGCAAACGGCACACCCTACCCCGCTCGTTTGAGTGCGACTCGCAATGCGCAATTAGGTATGAAAAAGCCCCCACTGGCGCAAACCAGCGGGGGCTTTTGATTTTGAGCCTTAACAGCCGCGTTTAAGCGTAGCGCACTTCGTCGTCACCACCCGATTCAGGGGCCTTGAGCGCATCGATCAAACCATCAAGTGTTACCGCCCCCAAAGCTTTGCCGTTACGATCCACCACGGGGCAGCATCCATCGGGGGCTGCGTGCAGTTTGGGAAGGGCTTCCTCCAAAGACATTGTGCCCTTGATGGTCTCCCCTGCCCCCGTCGCGCCTTTTTTCACAATGGAACGCAGGCGCACGACTTTGGCGCGATTGATGTCACGGATAAAGTCGGTGATGTAGTCATCGGCAGGGTTCATCACGATGTCTTGCGGATCGCCGGATTGGATAATCTGACCATCGCGCAGGATCGCGATATTGTCGCCGATGTTCAAAGCTTCATCCAAATCATGGGTGATAAAGATGATGGTTTTGTGCAGCTCTTCTTGAAGTTCCAAGAGAATGGACTGCATGTCAGTGCGAATGAGCGGATCAAGGGCTGAGAAGGCTTCGTCCATCAACAGGATTTCAGCGTCCGTGGCCAAGGCGCGCGCAAGACCGACACGTTGTTGTTGTCCGCCAGACAGCTGCGAGGGGTATTGATCCTCAAACCCAGCCAGACCAACACGTTCGAGCCATTTGACTGCACGCTCGCCGGCGTCTTTGTCGGAGACACCCTGAATTTCCAAACCGTATTTGGCATTGTCCAGCACCGTGCGGTGCGGCAAGAGGCCAAACTTTTGGAACACCATAGACATCTTAAAGCGACGCAGATCGCGCAGTTGCTTGTCATCCATAGCCAAGACGTCTTCGCCATCGACCCAGATTTCACCCGCAGTGGGTTCGATCAAGCGATTGAGGTGTCGGATCAAGGTGGATTTCCCAGACCCAGACAGGCCCATGATGACCTGAATTTTACGCGCAGGGATATCAAGGTTGATGTTGTTTAGGCCCAAAGCGTGACCCGTCGCATCCATCAACTCAGGTTTGCCCACGCCACCACGGACAGCCTCCATTTGCGCCTCGGGATCATCGCCAAAAATCTTGTAGAGATTTTTGATGCTGACTTTTGGTTCATCCACAGTGTCATCTTGTGGCAGGATTTCGTGCTTAACCATGTCCAGTCTCCCTGTAGGCTTGCAAGCGTTTGCCGTAGGTTTGGCTTACACGGTCAAAAATAATCGCAAGAACAACGATGGCGAGACCATTCATCAGGCCCAGCGCAAGGTATTGGTTTGAAATCGCGCGCAACACCGGCACGCCGAGACCTTTCACACCAATCATGGACGCCACAACGACCATAGACAAAGCCATCATGATGGTTTGGTTCACGCCAGCAAAGATGTTTGGCAAAGCCAGCGGGATTTGCACCCCGAACAGTTTTTCACGATTGGAGGCCCCAAAGGCTTCGGCGGCTTCCAGCACATCACGGTCCACAAGACGAATGCCAAGGTTGGTCAACCGCACGATGGGCGGCAAAGCATAGATACATACTGCGATTAGACCCGGCACTTTGCCGATGCCCAAAAGCATCACCACAGGGATCAGGTATACGAAGGATGGAATGGTCTGCATCACATCCAAGATTGGCGTGATGATAGACTGCGCGCGATTGAACCGCGCCATAAAGATGCCGATCGGAATACCGATCGCGATACATAAGAATGTGCAGACAGATATAATGGCAAGCGTCGCCATCGTATCTTCCCACATGCCAAAAAAGCCAATGGCTAGGAAAGACAGAATAGAGCCTGCAGTGATTTTCCATGACCGCGCGCCGAACCATGTCAGCAAAGCGACGACAAGAATAACAATGGGCCAAGGTGTGCCCAAAAGCAGCTTTTCGAACCAGATGAGGAATTTGAGCAGAGGATTGAAAAACGCTTCGAGGTCTTCACCATATGCACGCGAAAACGTGCGAAAGCCTTCGTCAATCCCTTGTTTGAATTCAGACAGATCGCGTCTGCCCATCGCGGGAAATTCCGTGAGAAAACTCATGAGATGTCTCCTTTTATAATTGCAAAAAAGGGCCCGCGATACTCCAGCAAGATGCCAGATCGCGGACCCTCATAGAGTCACATCACAGGTTTAGAGGCCTGCTTTAACTTTTTCTGCAACGTCAGCCGGAACCCATTGAGTCCAAACTTCAGGTTGAGTTTCAAGGAACTCATAAGCTGCATCTTTACCAGTGGCTTGGTTTTCGGACATGTACACGAGCATCGCGTTCATGACTTCGCCAGGGAAGACACGTGCCTTGAAGTAGTCAGCCGCAGGGCCAGACTTTTCAAGGAAGTCGTCTGTTACAACAGATTCAACCGCAGATTCGATCCAAGATGTTGGTTTTGGGTCTTCACAATCTTGCTCGGCCAAAGACACACAGTTGTTCCAGTTGTCGTCACCAGCGTATTCGGTCTCGAACGGCACCATTTGCAAGCTGTATTTGCCAACAACAGATGTCGGGCTCCAGTAGTAGCCGAACCAGTTTTCGTCGCGCTCAACCGCTTTGGCGATAGACCCGTCAAGACCAGCAGCAGAACCTGGATCAACCAAAACCCAACCTTTTTCTTCCATGTCGAAGGCACGGAATTGGTTGGCGTTGATCAATTGGCAACCCCAGCCAGCAGGACAGCCCATAAAGGCGCCTTTGGATTCGTCTTCTTGGTATGGGAACAACTCAGGGTGATCGAGGATCTTCTCGACTGTGTCGAGATCTGGGTGATCCGCTTTGAATTTGCTGGTGATCCACCAACCTTCGCCAAGACCTGTGATCGGACCATCGTTAAGAGCAACAAGAGTGCCCTCTTCTTTGGCAGCCGTCAAAGCTGTGGCAACGGCGTTGATCCAAAGCTCAGGCGCGATATCAGGTTGGCCTTTTTCAGACATGGACGCGAATGTTGTTTGCGTCGCACCAGGAATAAGCTCGACATCACAGCCATAGCCCTCTTCCAAGATAAGTGCGTCTACATTGGCCATCAGTTCGGCTGATGCCCAGTTCATTTCAGCAATTGAGACCGAACCACAGTCAGACGCCATTGCGGCACCCGCTGATGCGATCAAGCCAAATGCACTTGTCGCGACAAGTTTGTTAAATTTCATCGTGGGAAACTCCCGCTTTTCTTCGTGTGTTTGCCAGTCAGACACCTCCCGAACCCTTAGGTTCACTGCCTCTTCGACTGGTCACCACCCCGAATTGGGCGATTTCTCCGCGGCGATGGCAAAGACCCAAGAAGGGTGGCTTTGAGCCAAAGACCGAAATGGCGGAGCGTGTGCGCAGGGCAACATATTAAGGCCCAAGATGCAACCCATTAGAAAATATATCACAATTCACCCTACGTCACTCTACGGTAACAAATTCAATTTTCAGCATAAAACCGCGTCACACTGCCTCAAGTTAACCCTGTTGTGAAAGGTTGCTCTTAGCGCTTTGCGTGCGTATCTGTGATGCTTAGACGCAAAAGGACTTACCCATCATGGCTGATCGCACGCTCCAAGACGCCGCAGAACGCGCAAAATCCAAAAAAATTGGCGCCCTTGCGCAGCTTTGGCCATTTCTAAAGCCCTATCGCTTTATGATGATCTCGGCTCTGGTGGCTTTGGTTCTGACCGCATGCATATCGCTCATTCTACCCCTCGCGGTGCGCCGCGTGGTCGATGGGTTCCAAACATCAAGTTCCCTGCTTCTGGACGGGTATTTTTCTGCCGCGTTGGCGATTGCCCTGCTTTTGGCCATCGGCACAGGCCTGCGGTACTATCTAGTCACAAAGCTCGGGGAACGGGTTGTTGCAGATATCCGCAAAGCGGTCTTTGAGCGCATGATCCACATGTCGCCTGCCTTTTTCGAAAAGATCATGACGGGCGAAGTTCTGTCGCGCATCACCACCGACACCACTTTGATCCTTTCGGTGATCGGGTCGTCCATTTCTGTGGCACTACGCAATGTCATGATCTTGTTTGGCGGGATGATCTTGCTTCTGTTCACCTCTGCAAAGCTCACGGGTCTTGTGCTTTTGGTCGTGCCGGTCGTGATCGTGCCGATTGTGGTTTTGGGCCGCAGATTGCGCAAACTTTCGCGCGAAAACCAAGACTGGATTGCCTCCAGTTCTGGCAGCGCTTCCGAAGCCTTGCTGTCCGCGCAAACCATTCAGGCCTTCACGGCTGAAACGATGCAATCCAAGTTGTTCTCTGACGTGACCGAAAAGAGCTATGTCTCCGCCCACACCCGCGTGAAAACCCGCGCGATGATGACTGTCATTGTGATCACATTGATCTTCTTTGGCGTCGTCGGCGTCTTATGGGTTGGCGCGCGCGATGTGCGCACAGGCGGCATGTCGATCGGTGAATTGGTGCAGTTCGTCATCTACGCTATCATGGTTGCAGGCGCTGCAGGTGCGCTTTCGGAAATCTGGGGCGAACTGCAACGCGCAGCTGGCGCAACCGAGCGTCTCGTCGATCTTTTGGGTGCGACGGACCCTGTGAAAGATATCGAAAAACCCGCACCGCTGGCCTTGCCGGTCAAAGGCGAAATCACCTTCGAAGACGTGCAGTTTGCCTACCCCTCACGCCCCAATGCCTCTGCTTTGGATGGTGTTTCATTCACGGTCAACGCGGGCGAGACCATAGCGCTTGTGGGGCCTTCTGGCGCAGGTAAATCCACGATCATTCAATTGCTGCAACGCTTCTATGATCCACAATCTGGCCGCATCACCATCGACGGCGTCCCCGTTGACACGATGGAGCGCGCCGCATTCCGGTCGCATATTGCGCTGGTGCCACAAGATCCTGTGATTTTCGCGGCATCTGCGGCAGACAACATTCGCTTTGGTCGTCCTGACGCCACCGATGCAGAAGTCATCGCGGCCGCAAAAGCAGCTGCCGCCCATGACTTTTTGAACGCCCTTCCAGAAGGCTATGACAGCTACGTTGGCGAACGCGGCATCATGCTGTCTGGCGGGCAAAAACAACGTGTCGCCATCGCGCGCGCCATCCTACGCGATGCCCCGATCTTGTTGCTCGATGAAGCCACTTCTGCACTGGATTCCGAAAGCGAACAGCTGGTGCAAAAAGCCGTCGAAGACATGGCCAAGACACGCACAACGCTGATCGTGGCCCACCGACTGGCGACAGTCAAAAACGCGGACCGCATCTTTGTGTTTGAAGACGGAAAAATCGTCGCGACCGGAACCCATGACGCCCTTGTGGCGGATGGTGGCCTGTATGCGCGCTTGGCACGTCTGCAATTTACTGATGGGGAATAAGCGCTGCTGACTCCCCTTGTTGCCCGTCCCTCATACTGACTAAGTCTGCGTCAGTAACACACATATTCTGAGAGGAAATTAATACGATGGGTATTTGGAACTTCGTTAAAGGCGCAGGCAAATCCGTATTCGGTAAAAAAGCTGCAGAGCCAAACAAAGAGGACCTGCTCGCAGAAATCGAAGCACTTGGCCTCGACGCTGAAGGCGTTGATGTGACAGTTGAAGGCGACAAGGTTTTGGTCTCAGGCACAGCAAGCCAAGAGATGAAAGAAAAGGTCATCTTGGCTGTTGGCAACGTTGAAGGCATCGCCGCTGTTGAAGACGCCATCGAAGGAGCGGACCCCGTGTTCCACGAAGTCAAAAAAGGCGAATCCCTATGGGGTATCTCTGCTAAAACTTTGGGCAACGGCAGCCGCTACATGGAAATCTTTGAAGCCAACAAACCAATGTTGTCAGACCCTGACAAAATCTACCCAGGTCAAAACCTACGCATTCCACAGGCTTAAGACGCGGATTGTGATTTCACATTAAGTCAAAGGGCGTCCCAGCGGGCGCCCTTTTTGCCTTTCGGGTTACTCATTTGTAAGTACAGATCGAACGAAGTCACCTCAAACAGCCCGCACCAACACTGATCCGACGGAATAGCCCGCACCAAACGAACAAATCAGCCCCAAGTCACCCGCATTCAAATCGTCCGAATGCTTGGAAAACGCAATGATCGATCCGGCAGAAGATGTATTGGCGTAGTCTTGTAAAATATTAGGCTGCTCAGCACGCTCCGGCGTACGGCCCATAACCTTTTTGCCGATGTAGTCGTTCATCGTCTTGTTGGCTTGATGCAGCCAAAGGCGTTTCAGATCAGAGGCTTTGGTATCGCTGTCCTCAAGATGATCGGCAATATGCGTGCTGACCAGCGGCAAAACTTCTTTGAAAACCTTGCGGCCATTTTGCATGAACAGCATATCGCGGCGGTCGCCAAGTTGATCATGGGCGCGGCGCAAAAACCCATTGTTGTTGCGAATATTATTGGAAAACTCTGTGGCACATTGCGTCGACACCACTTCAAATTTCGGGGCCTGCGCCAAATCCGCGGCCTCTAAAACCACTGCCGTTGCCACATCACCAAAGATAAAGTGGCAATCACGGTCGCGCCATTCCAAATGCCCCGAAGTGATTTCAGGTGACACAACCAACGCCCGCGTCGCAGACCTACATCGGATCATGTCAGTTGCGGCCTGAATGCCAAATGTGGCCGAGGAACAGGCGACATTCATATCAAAGGCAAATCCCCCTGCCCCCAACAGCGCCTGAATTTCAACCGCCATCGCCGGATATCCGCGCTCATGATTGGAGGAGGCACAGATCACTAAGTCGATATCTTGCGCGTTCAGGTTGGCTTGCTTTAACGCCGTGTTGGCCGCATCCATGGCCATTTCAGCCATCATGGACGGCGCCTCATCCGCGCGCGGCGCAAACCTCGGCCCCATACGGGTCGGATCCAATATGCCTGTCTTTTCCATCACATAGCGACGCTCAATACCCGAGGCGTTAAAGATAAACTCGACCGACGAAGGTGCTTTCGCCTCCACAGTCCCGTTGGCAATCTCATCCGCATGATCCGCGTTGAACAGTGCAACGTAGGCGTTGAAACTTTCGACCAGCTCGGCGTTGCTAATCTGCTCTGGCGGCGTAAATACACCCGTTCCGCTTATGACAACATCGACCATAAATCCCCCTACACCCGCTCAAATGAACAATATTTAGCCTAGGGACGACAAATTGGTCGGTCTAGCCGTCTCTTTTAACTTTACGTAGCGTTTCAAATGCATAATTCGATATGACGCAGCGTAGAGCCCCGCATGGGTGGGCTTGTGCGGCGAAGGCTTTCTTCGCATCATATGCTCAGGGAGACTTGGGGTGCGAACGCGCTCCAACTAAGGGAGGATTAAGAATGCCAACGGATTTTGCATCTCTGGCCGCACGCGACATCATTGATGCCGAAATGGCATTTGAAGACCGCGACATTGGTAAAACAATCTATGAACGCCTGACGCGCACCAAAGAAGCATTTGGCGCGCGACCAGCATTTTCATATCAAATCACCTCTGGCGCCACTGACAAAGCCGAAACACTGACTTGGAATGACCTGCACGGCCAAGTCACCCAAGCTGCAAATATGTTTCGCGCCCTCGGCATCAGCGAGACTGACGTCGTGGCCTATATCTTGCCCAACACAAATGAGACAGCCCTGACGTTTTTGGGGGGCATGGTTGCAGGCATCGTCAATCCGATCAATCCTCTGTTAGATGCCACGCAAATCGCATCTATCCTACGAGAAACAAACGCGAAAGTCGTGGTGACGCTCAAGCCGTTTCCCAAAACGGACATCCCGCAAAAGGTCGCCGAGGCCGTCAAAAACGCGCCCAATGTCACCACCGTGCTTGAAGTTGACATGCTGCACTATCTGACCCCGCCCAAAAGCTGGATCGTGCCACTTATTCGCCCGAAAAATCCCGCCTCCACAAACCACCAAGCTGATGTGCTGGAATTCACCAAAGAGCTGTCCAAACACCCAACGACTTTGACCTTCAAAGACACGCCAGAAGACCGTGTTGCGGCCTATTTCCACACAGGCGGCACAACGGGCATGCCAAAGGTCGCGCAGCATAAAAACTCTGGCATGCTTTATAACGGCTGGCTCGGCGCGCGGCTTTTGTTCGACGAAACCGACAATATTATGTGCCCGCTGCCAATGTTCCACGTCTTTGCGTGCCACGTTATTATCATGTCGATGATCACCTCTGGCGCGCATGGCGTCTTTCCGACACCTGCGGGCTACCGCGGTGATGGCGTCTTTGACAACTTCTGGAAATTGATCGACCGTTGGAACATCACATTCATCATTACTGTGCCCACTGCGATCGCTGCACTGATGCAGCGCCCCATTGATGCCGATATCTCAAGCGTCAAAACAGCCTTTTCAGGCTCATCCCCCCTGCCCGTTGAACTGTTTAAACGGTTTGAGAATGCGACAGGGATCGAGATCATCGAGGGCTATGGCCTGACCGAGGCAACCTGTCTGGTGTCCTGCAATCCCATCGGCGGTGTGAAAAAAATCGGGTCTGTCGGCATTCCGTTCCCGCATACGGATGTCAAAATTTTGACCCATACAAAGGATGGCCCAGTCGAGAGCGCCCGCGACAGCGTTGGCGAGATTTGCATAGATAGCCCCGGTGTGTTTGCAGGGTCCACATATACGGAGACCGACAAGAACCACGACCTTTTCCACCATGAACGTTACCTGCGCACGGGGGATTTGGGCCGTATTGATGAGGACGGCTATCTGTGGATCACAGGGCGCGCCAAAGACCTGATCATTCGCGGCGGTCATAACATCGATCCCGCCGAAATCGAAGAAGCTTTGGCAGGACATGAAGCCGTGGCATTTGCAGGCGCAATTGGTCAACCTTGTGCCTACTCAGGCGAATTGCCCTGCGTCTATGTCGAGTTGGTGGACGGGGCCACTGTGACGGTTGATGACCTGATGGCTTATGCGCGTGCGCACATTCATGAACGTGCCGCCTATCCTAAGTACCTTGAAATCGTGGATGAATTGCCCAAAACCGCAGTTGGAAAGATCTTCAAACCTGACCTGCGAAAGCAAGCCATCACGCGTGTTTTCAATAAAGCGTTGGAGAAAGCTGACCTAGATCAGCGTGTCGTGAGCGTGACCGATGACAAAAAGCTTGGACTTGTGGCGCAGATCAGTCCAAACGCGCCCGATGCACAAGAGGCCATTGCGACTTGCTTGGGGCAGTTTGCGAACCCGTGGGCCTTTGCGGACGATAGCCAATAGCAAAGTTTGCGTCCCCACACAAAGCACCAAAGGCCCCGACATTGCGGGGCCTTTTTCGTGCCATGTGCACATTCAGGTAAACGTTCGATATCGAGGCCACTCTGTGCCTTTACCCGGCTTTAACGCGTCATGTGGCAGGCTTATCCGGCGCCAAGAACATCGTTTTTAACCACAAATGACGTTGATCGATTATTCATTTTGGCACGGAGGTTTGAATGCTACTTCTCATTCTGTGTGTTGCTCTTGCATCTGCGGTCACTGCCTCACTTCTTGGGGCGGTGCTTGGCGCAGCGCTTTGGCTCGTCCTTATTCTTTACCCATTGTGTGGCGCTATCGGGCTGGTTCTTTGCCCATTCGTTTATAACGCCTGTAAAACGCAACTCACGGCCTCATAAGGGGCCAAGGACATCGTTGGCGACAAGACGCTACAAGGGCCATGGGTGCTTAGCAGATCTTCAACATCGCCCACCAAGTACTCAGGCAAATCAACACTCGACGGCTGCGACGATAAGTTTGCCAACACCACAATCGCACCTGCGCCCGTTTTGCCTACGCCCGCGTCCACCGGAGTGCGCAGATATCCCCATAACTGTGGGTGATCTTCGAACAGAGGCTCGAACCCACCGCCCACCAAAACGGGATTGTCCATACGAAGTCGGGTGAGTCTTTGATAGAACGCCAAAACAGAAGCCGGATCGCCCAGCGCCGTTTGCACGTTCACCTGTTCAAAGTTTGCATTTACCGGCAACCAAGGCGTGCCAGTCGTAAAGCCAGCATGCGCATCGGCAGACCAATGCATCGGCGTGCGCGCATGGTCCCGCCCATTTTGGTTCGCACCGGCAAGAAACTCGGCTTCCGTCAAACCGCGAAGTTTGAGGTCGGCCCATTGGCCATGAATTTCCAAATCATCAAACGCGTCGATGCTGGCAAAATGGGAATTGGTCATGCCAATTTCTTCGCCTTGATAAATGTAAGGCGTGCCCTTCATCAAATGCAGCACCAATCCAAGCGCTTTAGCACTTTCGACCCGATACTCAGTGTCATTGCCAAAGCGCGATACGGCGCGTGGCAGATCATGATTGCTCCAAAAAAGTGAATTCCATCCATCGTTCTGGAGGGTCGTTTGCCACGCATTGAACGTCTTTTTCAGCGCGATAAAATCGACGTCTTTCTTTTTATATTTGCCGAAGTCTGCGTCCCAATCTTGGCTGATATGCGAGAACTGAAACACCATCGACAATTCGCCACTGTTTGCCCCCGTATACTGCTGCGCGTTGCTCAAGTTAGCAGACCAAGCTTCGCCCACAGTCACGACATCGCGCCCTTTCAAGGTCGCGTCATGCATCTCTTGTAGAAACTTGTGCAAGTCTGGCCCGTCGGCAGTGATCCCATTGTCCGGATCCTTACCAATGAGATCAATCACATCCATGCGGAATCCCGCGATACCGCGATCAAACCACCAGTTCATCATGCCATAAACCTTGGCGCGCAGCTTGGGGTTCTGCCAGTTCAAGTCGGGCTGCTTGGAATGGAACAAATGAAAGTAATACTGCCCAGATGTTTCATCCAACGTCCAAGCAGGACCGCCAAAAAACGACTGTAAATCGTTGGGCGGACCGCCACCTTCCGCCGGATCGCGCCAAATGTAATGGTCGCGCGGGGCGGCCTCTCGCGATGATTTGGCATCTTCAAACCAAGCATGCTCGTCCGAGCTATGATTGACCACCAAATCCATAACGATACCAATGTCGCGCCGCCCCGCTTCTGCGATCAAGGTATCCATGTCGTCCAGCGTTCCAAACTCGGGCGCGATGTCATAGTAGTCGCTGATGTCATAGCCATTGTCGCGCATCGGCGATTTAAAGACTGGTGACAGCCAAATAAACCCAATCCCAAGATCCTTGAGGTAATCCAGTTTGGACAAGATACCCTTGATATCACCGACACCGTCGCCGTCGCTGTCAGCGAAGCTGCGTGGATAAATCTGATATCCGGTGGCCGATTTCCACCAGTCTTTGGTCATTTCAAAGGGCATAGTCTTTTCCAATTCCTTAGGTGCTTTGCTGAGATCCGCAAAGTCACCCCCGCACTTCACAAGCCTACGCCACTCGTCCGCAAGCATTTGGAACATCTGTTCTCAGAAACGCCCGATTTGGCAATGACTATATTGGGTTTGTTTCGCATTCTATGAATCTATCGGCGCATCCCACTTGCCACGCCCATTTGTGCCGCAAAATCACAACAAACAGCACCACAGCAACTGAGATACAATTTCAAGATACAATGCTTTAGAAAATGGTGCTGCTGGGGAGAATTGAACTCCCGACCTCTCCCTTACCAAGGGAGTGCTCTACCTCTGAGCTACAGCAGCACTGTGGGCGGCTAATTAGCTTTGAAAGCTTTGCTGTGCAAGAACCTTTTGTCGAAAACTGAGGGAACTTGATGATTTTAATTTGTGCTTCAATCCTTCGGCACGAACACCGAAGAGCGAAGACATCACGAACTTACGCGAATTCCCCCTATAAAATGCATTTTGCGGCACTGGACGCGATTGCGTGCATTGAGTACACGTCGAAGATGGAAAACAAATCTGACACTCCTAAGCCCGCCAAAAAACCTGTCTCAGCGCGCGAAGCGCGATTGAAGGCAGCGCTCAAGGCAAATCTTGGTCGACGCAAGCAATTGAGTCGTGCGAAATCGGCAACGGAAAAAGCAGAGACACAGAGCGAGTAAGGCACAGGTTATGGATTCAATTTTGGTCAGAGGCGGCGGTCCGCTCAATGGTGACATCGATATCGCAGGCGCTAAGAACGCCTGTTTGACGTTGATGCCTGCAACGCTTTTGTCAGATGAACCGCTGACGCTGACCAATGCACCGCGCTTGTCAGACATCATCACGATGACGGCTTTGCTTGAGTCTCTGGGTGCCGAAATCAATTCTCTGCAAGAGGGCAAGGTCCAAACCATGTCCTGCCACGGCGACCTGAACCCAATTGCCGACTACGAAATCGTCCGCAAAATGCGTGCGTCCAACTTGGTTCTAGGCCCCCTTTTGGCGCGCCTTGGTCATGCGGTTGTGTCTTTGCCAGGCGGCTGTGCGATTGGTGCGCGTCCGATGGATTTGCACGTTGACGCATTGACAGCCCTTGGGGCGGAGATTGATCTGCGCGACGGCTACCTGCACGCGAAAACCCAAGGCGGCCTGAAAGGCGCTGTTCACAAGATGCGTTTCGCCTCAGTTGGGGCGACTGAGAACTTTGTGATGGCAGCGACTTTGGCCAAAGGCACATCCGTCTTGGAAAACGCCGCACGCGAACCTGAGATTGTGGACCTTGTGGCCTGTTTGAAAAAGATGGGCGCGCAGATTGAAGGCGAAGGCACGTCTCGTATTGAAATTCAGGGCGTAGACCGCCTGCACGGCGCGACGCACCCAGTCGTGACCGACCGCATTGAATTGGGCACATTCATGTTGGCGCCAGCAATTTGTGGCGGCGAAGTGACCTGTTTGGGCGGCAAGATGTCTTTGGTCGAAAGCTTTGCTGAAAAGCTGGACGCTGCTGGCATTTCCGTGACGGAAGACGCGCGTGGCCTTACGGTGAAACGCAAAGGGGATCGCGTCAAAGCAGTTGATGTTGTGACCGAACCGTTCCCAGGTTTTCCAACCGATCTACAAGCTCAAATGATGGCGCTTTTGTGTACTGCAGAAGGCACGTCTCACCTCGAAGAGACCATCTTTGAAAACCGCTTTATGCACGCGCCTGAACTGATCCGCATGGGCGCAAACATTGAAGTGCACGGTGGCAAGGCCGTTGTGCACGGGGTTGACCGCCTCAGAGGGGCGCAAGTGATGGCCACGGATTTGCGTGCATCTGTGTCATTGATTTTGGCAGGCCTCGCCGCGGAAGGTGAAACGCTTGTCAGCCGCGTCTACCATTTGGATCGCGGATACGAATTTGTAGAGAAAAAGCTCTCAGGTATTGGTGCACAAATTGAACGGGTAAAGGCGTAAACCATGACCGAAGACGCACGATTTGAAGACGGCGGCGATCAGCCATTGCATCTGAAAGCGCGCGACGCAGAGGATCTAACGATTCTCTCCGCCTTGTGCCAAGATGCCGTCGTGCCGATGGGCGAGATTTCATATGATGCGGGGCAGCGCCGCTTTGCGATGCTGCTCAATCGGTTCCGCTGGGAAGATGCGGAGCGTGCAGCACAACGGTCACGCCCCGTGGAACGTGTGCAATCGGTGTTGTTGTTTGACGATGTGTTGGCTGCGAAGTCCTCTGGCGTGTCTGCGGCCGACAAAGACACCATCATTTCCGTTTTGGCTGTGGTATTTTCGGCAGGCGAAGACGGCGTTGGCACGGTGGAAATCACGCTTGCAGGCGACGGCGCAATTCTGCTTGAACTCGAAGCATTGGACGTGACGCTCAAAGACGTAACGCGGCCTTATATTGCGCCTTCAAAAAAGCAGCCTGATCACTCTGCTTAACGGTTTCGTCCAAAACACAGCATCAAGCGCGTATAAACAAAAGCCGCGCTTGAGCCGCGCGCTCTCCCACGTTATGTGAAGTGCAAGGAGACCGCGATGCCACATTTTATGAACACCACAGACGCAGATTTTGAAGCTCGTTTTGTAGAGCTGCTCGCCATGAAGCGCGAAGACAGCCCAGACGTGGATCATATTGTGGCGGATATCATTGCAGATGTGCGCGTGCGCGGCGATGCGGCAGTTTTAGAGCTGACATCTAAGTTTGACCGGATGGATTTGACGACTGATGCGCTGCGGTTCACAGATGCAGAAATCGAAGCCTACTGCGCCCAAGTGTCGGCCGAAGATCGATCTGCGCTTGAACTGGCCGCAATGCGTATTCGCGACTACCACATTCGCCAACTTCCCGTGGATCAAATGTGGGAAGACATGGACGGTGCAACTTTGGGCTGGCGCTGGACGCCTGTGTCCGCAGCGGGGCTTTACGTACCGGGCGGTGTCGCAACATACCCCAGCTCTGTTTTGATGAACGCGATCCCTGCGAAAGTGGCTGGCGTAGAACGTCTTGCGATCACTGTCCCGACGCCTGATGGCGCGGTGAACCCGCTTGTCTTGTATGCTGCGCGTCTGGCTGGCGTAGACGAAATTTACCGCATCGGTGGCGCCCAAGCGATTGCAGCACTGGCATATGGCACCGAGACCATTCCACCCGTTGATAAAATCACCGGCCCTGGCAATGCCTTTGTCGCTGCCGCCAAGCGCCGTGTTTTTGGCAAAGTCGGCATTGATATGATTGCGGGGCCCTCCGAAATTTTGGTGATTGCGGACAAACACAATGATCCAGATTGGATCGCGGTCGACCTGTTGTCTCAAGCGGAACATGACGAAAGCGCGCAATCTGTCTTGATCACAACCGACGCAGAATTTGGCCAAGCTGTGGCGCAAGCCGTCTCCAAACGCCTTGAAACGCTTGAGCGCCGTGTCATTGCCGGCAAGTCTTGGGCAGATTTTGGCGCGATTATTGTCGTGCAGAGCCTAGAGGAAGCTGCCCGCTTGTCCGATCGCTTTGCGCCGGAACACCTTGAATTATGTGTCGAAGACCCCGACGAATTGTCGCTCGACATCAACCATGCAGGTGCCATTTTCTTGGGCGCATTCACGCCTGAGGCCATCGGGGACTACGTTGGCGGGCCAAACCACGTGCTGCCAACCGCTCGATCTGCTCGTTTTTCTTCAGGTCTTTCCGTTTTGGACTTTATGAAACGCACAACATTGGCCAAAATGACCCCATCCGCACTTGCGGCGATTGGGCCAGCGGCTGAACGTTTGGCAAAATCAGAAAGTCTTGAAGCGCACGGGCTATCAGTTCGCGCACGGCTCGACCGATTGAATGGTGATGGGTATGAGTAAGCTAGTTGCAATTGAGATTGATGATCGGGGGTTAGCTGCGCCAACGCCTGAGATTGAGCAAGAACGCAAAGTTGCGATTTTCGACTTGCTGGAAGACAACAGCTTTGCCCTGCCCCAGCGCGATGACCGAAATGTTCCGACCGGCCCATTTAAACTGCTGTTGTGCATCAAAGAACGCAGACTCGTGTTCGATTTATCCAATGAGGCGGATGTCACCGAAGCTGAATTCCATTTATCCCTTGGACCATTCCGCCAAGTCGTCAAAGATTACTTTCAAATTTGCGAAAGCTATTTTGATGCGGTCAAAACAATGGCGCCAGGGCAACTGGAAGCCATCGACATGGCGCGCCGCGGCATTCACAACGAGGGTGCTCGCGTGCTTCAGGAACGTCTGGAGGGAAAAGCCGACGTTGATATAGACACGGCACGACGATTGTTTACACTTATCTGCGTACTGCATTGGGGAGCGTAAGATTTGGCGACAAACATGCCCAGTTCAATCCTGTTTTGCTGTGACCACAACGCCGTGCGGTCTCCAATGGCGGAAGCTTTGATGAAGAAGCTTTATGGCACCCGCGCGTATGTTCAATCTGCCGGCGTGATGAACGATCTGGAAATTGATGGTTTCGCAGTATGTGTGTGTGCTGAAATCGGCGCTGAGCTGTCGCGCCACCAAGCGCGATCTTTTCAAGACTTGCAAGAGGTCGGCGATCACATGTCATCCTATGATTTGATCATCGCCCTATCGCCTGCGTCACACCACAAGGCACGAAGTTTGACCAAGCTCTATCACATCGATGTGGAATATTGGCCCATCAACGACCCAACTGGCGCTGGCGGAAACCGAGACACCCTGCTCGATTCTTATCGCCGCACACGCGACCAGATTATAGCGCGTATGGAACAACGTTTTGGCCCACCAACGGAACCAACCAGCTAGTGCGCGGACAAAATTGCGCTTTGTTTTCCAAAAAACATCATAATTTGTGTCCTAAGCGGCAAAATTGCTAAAAAACCTTCCAAAATACAGCGCGCTGCTCGAAATGGCGCTTGAAAAAAGCACATCAAAGGCGCATTTACTGATCGCCCGCACTTTGGTGGGTGAATTTTACAGGAGTGAACATGGCCAAGGAAGAAATGCTCGAATTTCCCGGTGTCGTTAAGGAACTCTTGCCGAACGCGACATTCCTGGTCGAGCTGGAAAACGGCCATACGATCATCGCTCACACGGCAGGCAAAATGCGTAAGAACCGTATCCGCGTTCTCGCAGGCGACAAAGTTCAAGTCGAAATGACGCCTTACGATCTGACCAAGGGTCGGATCAACTACCGCTTCCGTTAATCGGATCGTAGCGGTACACATGAAACTGATCCTCGGTTCAGGCAGCCCGCGCCGGAAGGAACTTCTGGCGCAGCTCGGCCTTACCCCCGATGACATCCGTTCCCCAGACATCGACGAGACGCCCCTCAAGGGTGAATTGCCGCGCCCTTATTGCGCGCGCATGGCCCGTGAAAAGGCGCAAGCTGTCCCGCGCACGTCGGACGAAATTGTCCTGTGTGCAGATACGACAGTGGCCCTTGGGCGTCGCGTCATGGGCAAACCTCAAGACGAAAAAGAAGCTGCCGAATTTTTGCTGGCCATGTCAGGACGCCGTCACAAGGTGATCACTGCCGTGGCCGTGGCGCGCGGCGATTTGGTCTATGAGGCCGATGTTGTTACGGTGGTGAAAATGAAACGTCTGTCAGACAATGAGCTCAACACGTATTTGGCCTCAAATGACTGGCAAGGCAAAGCGGGTGGCTATGGCATCCAAGGTCTTGCGGGTGCCTTTATCCCGTGGATCCAAGGCAGCTACTCCGCCGTCATGGGCTTGCCAGTGGCCGAAACAGCCACCCTGCTCACAGCAGCTGGCTACCCCGTATACGGAGACCCATCATGATTGGTACAGTGATTGCCCTCGGCATGCTCAAAGGCCAAAAGGCGGCTGCGTTTATCAAAGACGGACGCCTTGAGGATCTCATTGTTGATCCCGCAGGCGACGACGCCCCGCCCGCCATTGGCTCGATTTATCGCGCCCGCGGTGGCCGCATGCTCAAAGGTATGGGCGGCGCGATGCTGGACATGCCAAACGGTGAAAGCGCGTACCTCAAGGGCAACAAAGGCCTGAAACCGGGCGCGCCTATGTTGGTGCAAGTCACGCATATGTCCGAGGATGGCAAAGCCGTCCCTGTCACCACGCGCCTGATTTTCAAATCGAAATACGCAATCGTCACACCGAATGCGCCGGGTCTCAATATTTCGCGCACGATCCGCGACGAAGACGAGCTTTTGCGCCTTCATGATCTTGCGAACGCGGGTATGGACGGGGCCGACGAGTCACTTGGCCTCATTTTGCGCTCGGCCTGTGATGGCGCCAAAGACGACGACATTGCAGACGATATCGCCAATATGCGCGGCCTGTGCGAAGCGGTCACAGAAGATGTCGCCGGCGCGCCTGAATTGCTGGTCGATGGCCCTGATGCATGGGATGCAGCTTGGCGCGACTGGGACGACCCCGACGTGTTTGACGATTCTGAAGAAGCCTTTGACAACTATGGTGTTTACGAGCTGATCGACGATGTTGTCTCGACCCGTGTATCGCTAAAAACGGGCGGTCACGCTTATATCGAACCGACCCGCGCGTTGGTATCTGTCGATGTGAACACAGGCGGCGAATTCTCAGCCGCAGCAGGCCTGAAAGCAAACATGGCTGTGGCGCGCGACCTTCCTCGCCAACTGCGCCTGCGCGGCCTTGCAGGCCAGATCACGATCGATTTGGCCCCCATGCCAAAGAAAGAACATCGCGCCTTTGAACAATCCCTGCGTGCAGCCTTTAAAGCGGATGGATCAGAGGTTGTTTTGGCTGGTTTCACCCCGCTGGGTCACTATGAGATCCAAAAGAAACGCGAGCGTGTGCCTTTAAAGGACATCCTAAAATGAGCTGTCCGATCTGCCAAAAAGAGGGCGATGTCAAATATCGCCCTTTTTGTTCAAAACGCTGTGCTGATGTCGACCTCGCGCGCTGGCTGAGCGGCACATACGCCGTCCCAAGCATGCGTGAAGAAGACGAAGAAGAAGTCGCCCGCGCCTTCGAAGAAGGCCTGCGCGAGGCTCAAAATGACATGCTGGATGGCCTAACAAAAAAACCGCATTAAATGTGCAATTTAGCTCTGGACACTCTTCGGCGCTAAGACTAAACAACGCAAACCCAGAACGCGAAAGTGTTCATCCGGTGCCCGGGTAGCTCAGGGGTAGAGCAGTGGATTGAAAATCCTCGTGTCGGTGGTTCGATTCCGCCCCTGGGCACCATTTAACTTCATGATGTTAAACAAATAATTCTGATTGTGGCTGTTGGCTTCTACTGGCTTCCATTCAGCTGGGTGCCGTATGGGTGCCTTGAGTTATCACGGATTTGATTTTAATAGAAATAATACTTGGTGGAATCAAGGAAAAGGGTTTTTAGATTATATAGCTCGTTCACAATTCTTATTAC
>NZ_JBDMZG010000068.1:0-2543 GCF_039769035.1 Pacificibacter sp. | reverse complement strand
CCCAGAGCCCAAAGTGCCGAATGCTGCAATGCCACGGAATGGCCGCGATCTGTGTAGAGCGGGCTTTTCCGTGGCCGAATTCAGATCTGAGTCAAATTTGATTGTCCCGCTGGCTCGTCAAAGGGATTGCCGTTGGAGACATTCGGCAAAACTATCGCTCAAATTTCCTTCCGGATAGCGAGGCAGCTGACCCGATGACCTGATCCCTGGGACTCTAGTCGCGGTGCCAGTGACCGGCATTCTTCCATAGCGATGGGGCATCTAGGATGGAACCTACAGCCTGACGGGGGCGACAAGGGCGAAGGCAATTCTCCTTCTAGTGCATGTTCCTCGGACAAGGTTTGGTCCAGTGTGGGAACTTCGCTTAGCAAAGCCTGTGTATAGGGGTGTAGGGGGTTTTCCAAAAGATCAGAGGCTCGCGCAATTTCTACAATCTGCCCAAGATACATTACTGCAATCCGATCGGAGACATGTTCGACCACGCTGATGTCGTGGCTGATGAACAGATACGACAGGTTCAAACTGTCGCGCAGATCAAGAAACAGGTTGATGATCTGCGCCTGAATGGAGACATCCAGCGACGCCACAGATTCATCACAGACGACGACTTCGGGATTGACCGCCAACGCCCGTGCGATGCAGATCCGCTGGCGCTGCCCTCCGGAAAACTGATGCGGATAGCGGTCAAGTGCGTCCTCTCGCAGTCCAACCCGATCGAGCGCCTCTATCGCGAAAGAACGCGCCTGCGACCTTTGGATCAGCCCGTGGGCGATGGGGGCTTCGGTGATTGCATCGAGAATACGCTGACGTGGGTCCAATGCGGCAGCGGGGTTCTGGAAGATCATCTGGACACCCAAACCTTTGCCGGTCTTTTGACTTGTCTTGTCCACCATAGTCTTGCCGTTGAATAGCACATCACCAGAGTCGTGCGGCAGGATACCCGCCACAAGCCGGCCGAGTGTGGATTTCCCACATCCGGATTCGCCTACAAGGCCCAGCACTTCCCCTTGCTCGATCGCAAGATCAACGCCGTCGACGGCCCGTAAAAGTTTGGCCGTGGATTTCGCCCCAAACGCGGTCGCGATACGATCCGCCAGATCGGGCTTCTTTCCAAAGCTGCGACACACAGATTTAAGTTCAATGACTTGTGGCATGTTAGCCCCTTTCTTGAAGCGGAGAGACACAACGAACGGCGTGGTCGGGCGAGGTTGGGGACAGTTCGGGCAGTACATCACAGGCCGTGGTAGCGTGAGCGCAGCGTGGAGCGAAGGAGCAACCCTTTGGCAGGTTCGACAACTGCGGAAGACCACCAGGAATAGAGACCAAGCGTTGCCCGCGTGGCGCGTTCGCGGGCATGCTAGCCAGCAACCCCGCAGTATAGGGATGTGATGGTGATTTCAGCATCACCTCGGTTGCCCCTTGTTCTACGATGCGGCCCGCGTACATCACGGCCACACGATGGGCGATCTGCGCCACGACACCCAGGTCGTGAGAGACCCAGATCAACGCCGTACCGGTATCGCGGCAAAGACGCCGCATATCGCGCAAGATTTGCGCCTGCACGGTGACGTCCAACGCCGTAGTTGGTTCATCCGCGATGATCAAATCGGGCTCGTTCAAGAGTGCGGTGGCAATGACAACTCGCTGCCGCATGCCGCCGGAAAACTGGTGTGGATAGGCTTCCAGCCGTTCATCGGGGCTGTTGATCCCGACACGCACCATCGCCTCGCGAACGGTCTGCCGCGCGGCATCGGTAGAGACGTCTCTATGGGCCTGAATGGCCTCGATCATCTGTAGACCGATGCGCTGCACCGGGTTAAGGCTGGTGGTCGGATCCTGAAAGATCATCGCAATTCTGTTGCCGCGCAGGCCTTGCCATTGCGCCTCGGAATAGTTGGTGACATCGGTGCCATCGAACGCAATGCGCCCCGCAGTGACACGGCCCGGCCGGTCGACCAATCCCATGATGGACAGTCCAAGAACGGTTTTGCCCGAGCCAGACTCCCCCACGATGCCGAGAACATCGCCGCGCGTGACCTCGAGATCAACGCCACTCACGGCCGCCAAGGGCCCGTCGGGCGTGGGAAATTCTGTGCGCAGACCTTGAATAGACAAAAGCTTTGTGTGCTTCATTTTGAAAGCCTCGGATTGATGATTGCGCGCAGCTGATCACCGAAGATGTTGATCGCCGCAACGGTCGCAAGCAGCATGATGCCGGGAAAAAACGTAATCCAATACGCACCTGACAGGATGTAGTCGAAGCCATTTGAAATCAGTGATCCAAGCGATGGCTCAGTGATGGGCACACCTACGCCGAGGAAGCTGAGGGTTGCTTCAATCGAGATGGAGTGCGCCGTTTGCAAGGTTGCCAGCACAATCAGAGACGAAACGCTATTTGGCAAAAGATGCTTCCAGATGATTCGGGTGTTGCTGAGTTCCAGGCAGGTCGCTGCCTCGAAATACTCTTTGCGACGTTCCACCATGGCGGCTGCACGGACCGTGCGCGCATAAAGCGCCCATTGCACGATCGCGAGTGCAATGAT
>NZ_JBDMZG010000067.1:0-16737 GCF_039769035.1 Pacificibacter sp. | reverse complement strand
GTAACGTCGTAGTGCTCAGCAAGCCCCAAGACCGTGACTTTGCCCTCGGTGCGCGCCAGTTCCAGAATCTCTTTTTGTCGAAACGTCGTTCCCAAAGTCTTGTCCTTTTTGCCGCGCGTTCCTGCAATGCTGCAGAATGTTATGTCGGCGTGTTGCGTTTTGTTTCGCTTTGAGTTCATTGTGACTGGTCTACACAGGTTTTGCCACAAGATTTTGACAGTTTTGTGAAATTCGAACAAAAACGAACATTCGCTATTGATGATTGATGCGTCTTGGGGCTTAATTGCAGCAACGGGCGAGTCTCAGTCACGCGCTCAGCCATCAGGAGACTACTGTGAGCCAACACGACCCTCAAAATGTTCTGGACCTTTTCGTCATTGGCGGTGGGATCAACGGTTGCGCCATTGCACGCGATGCCGTTGGGCGCGGCTTGAGTATTGAGCTTGCGGAAATGAACGATCTCGCCTCGGCCACGTCTTCGGCATCGACCAAGCTGTTTCATGGCGGGCTGCGGTATTTGGAATATTGGGAAGTACGTCTTGTGCGCGAGGCGCTGATCGAGCGTGAATTGTTGCTCAAAGCGATGCCGCATATTTCATGGCCGATGCGATTTGTTTTGCCATATCACAAAGACATGCGGTTTGAGGGCGATACGCCCACGTCAAAGCTGTTGAGCGTGGTCATGCCGTGGATGAAAGGACGTAGACCTGCGTGGCTTATCCGTCTTGGGTTGTTCATGTATGACCATTTGGGCGGGCGCAAAATTTTGCCGGCCACGACCTCTGTGAATTTGTCCTCGGGGCCAGAAGGCGCGCCTTTGAATGACAGGTTTCGCAAGGCTTATGAATATTCAGACTGCTGGGTTGAAGACAGCCGTTTGGTGGCGTTGAGCGCCCGCGATGCACAGGCGCGCGGGGCAACCGTGAACGTGCGCACCAAAGTTATCGCGGTGACGCAGGTGGATGGTATCTGGCATGTGACGCTTGCCGACCAAGAGACGGGTACAGAGCGCGTTGTTTTGGCTCGCATGCTGATCAATGCCGCAGGGCCATGGGTTGAAAGCATCATTCAAAACACGGTGCGCGTCAATTCGGCCGAAGGTGTGCGTTTGGTGCGCGGCAGTCATATTGTGACGCGCAAACTTTATGAGCACGACAAGTGTTACCTGTTCCAAGGCGAAGACGGGCGGGTGATTTTCACCATTCCTTATGAGACGGATTTCACGCTGATTGGCACCACGGATGCGGCGCATGATGACCCTGAGATCAAGCCGAGCTGCACCCCTGAGGAAGAGCGTTATCTTTTGGATTTCGCGTCCAACTATCTAAAGCAACCGATCAGCCGCGACGATATTGTGTGGAGTTACTCGGGTGTGCGACCGCTCTATGATGACGGGGCGAGCTCTGCATCTGCGGCGACGCGCGATTATGTTTTGACGTTGAACGAGGGGGCGGGGGCGCCGGTTTTGAACGTGTTTGGCGGCAAGATCACGACGCACCGAAAGTTGGCGGAATCTGCCATGGAAAAGATCGAACCGTTTTTCGCGCACTTAGGCGCGCCTTGGACGGCTGGTGTGCCGTTGCCTGGTGGGGATTTTCCCGTAGACGGCGTTGCTGCACTGACCGAGCGGCTTATGGCGCAATACGCGTTTTTGACGGCACCTTGGGCAAAGCGTTTGGTCAAAGCCTATGGCACAGAAGCGTTTGACGTTTTGGGCGATGCGAATGAGGTCGCGGATCTGGGGCAAGATTTCGGGGCCACGCTGACGGAGCGCGAAGTGATGTGGCTGGTGGATCATGAATTTGCCCGCAGCGCTGAGGATATCGTTTGGCGCAGGTCGAAACTGGGGTTGCGTCTGTCTGCGGATGAGATCGCGGCGCTCGATGACTGGCTCGCCAATCGTTAGGCGGGCGCTACTGTGAACCACTAAAATGTGCTGTTGAAATGGTGGCAGCGCAACTGACGACACGATGAAATATGGGTGTTCTATGACGTATGTTCTTGCGATCGACCAAGGGACGACATCGTCCCGCGCGATTTTGTTCAACGGTGAAATGGAACCTGTTGCGCAGGCTCAAGAAGAGTTTGCGCAGCATTATCCGCGTTCGGGTTGGGTGGAACATGATCCCCATGATTTGTGGAATACGACAGTTGCAACCTGTCGTGGGGCGATCGAGAACGCGGGGATTGAGGCGTCTGAGATCACGGCCATTGGCATCACCAACCAGCGTGAAACGGTCGTGGTGTGGGACAAGGTCACTGGCGAGCCAATTCACAATGCGATTGTTTGGCAAGATCGCCGGACCGCTGACATGTGTCGCGAGTTGCGCGATGCAGGGCATGCGCAGATGATTAAGGATCGCACGGGGCTTTTGCTTGATCCGTATTTTTCAAGCACAAAGTTGAAGTGGCTTCTCGACACTGTTGATGGCGCGCGGGCGCGGGCTGAAAAGGGCGAGCTTTTGTTTGGGACTGTCGACAGTTTCTTGATTTGGAAGCTCACCAATGGGGCGGTACATGCCACCGATGCGTCCAATGCGGCGCGCACGATGTTGTACGATATTCACAAAGGACGGTGGAGCCAGACCATTTGTGATGTGCTCGATATTCCGATGCAGATGCTGCCCGAGGTCAAAGACTGTGCAGCAGATTTTGGTGTGACGCCTGCCGCGTTGCTTGGCGCGGACATTCCGATTTATGGCGTCGCAGGGGACCAGCAAGCGGCCACAATCGGTCAGGCCTGTTTCGAACCGGGCATGCTGAAATCGACTTATGGCACGGGGTGTTTCGTGTTGCTGAACACGGGCGATACGCCTGTTGTTTCGCAAAACAATTTGCTCACAACGATTGCGTATCAATTGGATGGCAAGCCGACTTATGCGCTG
This sequence comes from Pacificibacter sp., assembly GCF_039769035.1. Taxonomy (NCBI): domain Bacteria; kingdom Pseudomonadati; phylum Pseudomonadota; class Alphaproteobacteria; order Rhodobacterales; family Roseobacteraceae; genus Pacificibacter; species Pacificibacter sp. Next base: position 13,852 of record NZ_JBDMZG010000067.1, on the reverse strand, counting down.
GAAGGGTCGATATTTATTGCGGGCGCGGTGGTGCAGTGGCTGCGCGATGGGCTGCAAATTATTGAGTCCGCGGCGCAGACCCAAGCGCTCGCCGAACAAGCCGATCCGCATCAGAACGTGGTGATGGTGCCGGCCTTTGTGGGCTTGGGCGCGCCCTATTGGAATGCGGAATGCCGTGGGGCCATGTTCGGGCTGACGCGCGCGTCAGGACCTGCGGAATTTGCAAAGGCATCGCTGGAAAGTGTTGGCTATCAGACCCGCGATTTGTTGGAGGCAATGGCGTCAGATTGGCAGTCAACCGGCACGCAACCCATTTTGCGCGTCGATGGCGGCATGGCGGCCAGCGACTGGGCGATGCAGTTTTTGTCTGACATCAATGGGGCTTGCGTCGATCGTCCTAAAATTCGCGAGACCACGGCTGTGGGTGTTGCGTGGCTCGCGGGGATGCGGGCGGGGGTCTATCCCAAACAGCAAGAGTTCGCGGCGGCGTGGGCCTGTGACACTCAGTTCGAGCCGCATATGGACGCCGACGTGCGCGCGACGAAATATGCCGCGTGGAAGCGCGCTGTTCAGGCGACGATGCTGTTCTAAAGCTGTGTCACGTCCGCGTGTCTTGAAGCGCGTCTGCAACGCCGCCCGTTAGAAACCTTGTACGTAGGGTTATACCGGATTTGCATACCGTATTCACATTTGGCATTGGCCGTTTGCGATAGAGCCGTCCTAAGCTCGGAAAATTCAGGAACCAATACCTGAGATTCGACAGAGAAGGATATCTCATGAACACTATGATCCGCATAGCTGCCGCGGGTGCGATGACGTTCGCGCTGGGCGCAGCTGCACATGCCGATGTATCGGTTAAGGTCGCGTATGACGCCGATCCAGTTTCACTTGATCCCCATGAACAACTGTCTGGCGGTACGCTCCAGTTGTCTCACATGGTATTTGATCCGCTGGTGCGCTGGACGCAAGATTTGCAGTTTGAGCCGCGCTTGGCCGACAGCTGGGAACAAATCAACCCAACCACCACGCGCTTTCACTTGCGCAGTGGTGTAAAGTTTCATTCTGGCAATGAAATGACAGCGAAAGACGTGGACTGGACGTTTGATCGTCTCAAAGTCAGCGACGATTTCAAAGGCATTTTCAGCGCGTTTACAGATGTGAAAGTGATCGACGACACGACGTTTGATCTGATCACATCCGAGCCATACCCGCTTGTGCTGCACACCGCGACTTACATCTTCGCCATGGACAGCGCCTTTTACACAGGCATGACCGATGACGGCAAAGACAAATCAGAAATCGTGAAGCACGGCGACAGCTTTGCCTCTCGCAACATTTCTGGCACTGGCCCTTATGTCGTGTCTGAGCGTGAGCAGGGCGTAAAAGTCGTGTTTGACCGCTTTGACGGCTACTGGGACACTGCGTCCAAAGGCAACGTCGATCAAATCGTCTTGACGCCAATCAAAGAAGACCCAACACGCGTTGCGGCTTTGTTGTCTGGCGATGTTGATTTCATCGCGCCTGTGCCACCCACCGACTTGGCACGCGTTGACAGCAACGACGGCACAGAATTGGTCACCATGCCAGGCACACGCATCATCACGTTCCAAATGAACCAAGAACGTTTTGAGCCTTTCAAAGACGCCCGCGTGCGCAAAGCGATCGACTATGCTGTGAACAACGCAGGTATCGTTGACCGCATCATGCGTGGCTTTGGGACTGTTGGCGCACAAGCGAGCCCAGCAGGTTACTTGGGTTACGATGCTGCTTTGACACCACGTTTTGACGTTGAAATGGCGCAATCTTTGATGGCTGAAGCTGGCTATGCTGATGGTTTCGAAATCACTATGATGGCGCCAAACAACCGCTACGTGAACGATGACAAAATCGCGCAAGCTGTTGCGTCTATGCTGTCCAAAATCAACATCAAGGTTGATCTTCAAACCATGCCAAAAGCGCAATACTGGCCAAAATTTGACGAGCGCGCTGCTGACATGATGATGATCGGCTGGCATGCGGATACAGAAGACAGTGCGAACTTCCACCAGTTCTTGTCTGCCTGTCCTGATGCGGACACTGGCAACGGTCAATACAACTCTGGCAACTACTGTAACCCAGAAGCCGATGCTTTGATGAACGCGTCAAACACGGAAACAGACCCTGCGAAACGTGCCGAAATGCTGCAAAAACTCGAAGGCATTTTGTACGAAGAAGCGGCGTTCATTCCGCTGCACTGGCAGAACCTCGCATGGGGCGCGCGCAAAGGTGTTGATATTGCACCCGTCGTAAACGCGTTGAACTTCCCATACTTTGGCGATCTTGTTGTCTCTGAATAGGTCTAACACGTAAATTTATCTTGGGCGTGTCGCTTTGAGGCGCCCAAGACCTTTCGCTCGATTTTTCTTTGTGTACCCTTGGCGTTCATTCCCCGGCGCCAAGGGGGCACTAAAAAAAGTCGCAACAGGTTGGATTATATGCTCGCTTATCTCGTAAAACGCCTTTTCCAAGCGCTCGGAGTGATGTTTGTCATTTCTTTGATTGGCTTTGGGATTCAAGATAACTTGGGCGATCCATTGCGTGAGTTGGTCGGGCAATCTGTGTCTGAAGACGTGCGTGATCAGCTGCGCGAAGAGTTGGGTCTGAACGACAGTTTCGTGAAGCAATATGCGCGGTTCTTGGGCAACGCTGTCCAAGGCGATCTGGGCACCAGCTATTTCTTTAAAGAGCCCGCGCTGGACGTGATTTTGAAAAAGCTACCGGCGACGCTTGAGCTGGTGTTTGGGGCGACCTTGATCATCGTGAGCCTGTCGGTGCCGTTGGGGGTATTCACGGCCATCAAACCCAACGCGATCTTCAGCCGTATTGTCATGGGCGTGTCGATCATTGGCATTTCAATCCCTGTGTTTTTGACGGCCATTTTGATGATCTATGTGTTCTCAGTGGGCTATGGCTGGTTGCCGTCCTTTGGGCGCGGTGATGTTGTGCATGTGTTTGGCCAATGGGAAACGAACTTTGCCAACCTTGACGGGCTGCTTCACATCATCATGCCGTCCTTTGCGCTGGCCTCGATCATGTTGCCATTGTTCGTGCGGCTGATCCGCGCTGAGATGATGGAGGTGCTACAAAGCGAGTACGTGAAATACGCGCGAGCGAAAGGCATTGCGCCTTGGCGGATCTATTTTGTTCACGCGTTGAAAAACACGCTGTTGCCGGTGATTACGGTGGGTGGCGTGCAAATTGGCACCATGGTGGCCTACACGATTTTGACCGAAACCGTGTTTCAGTGGCCGGGCATGGGCTTTATGTTTTTGGAAGCGGTCAACCGCGTCGATACGCCATTGATCGTGGCATATCTGATCGTTGTCGGGTTCATTTTTGTGGTCACGAATACGGTGGTTGATCTGATCTACGGGCTGGTCAATCCAACTGTGAAATTGGCGAGGATGGGCGCATGAGTATTTTGCATCCGATATCGCAACCGTCGCGGTGGTCACGTATCAAGGACTCCAAAGTCGGCTATAGCTTTCGTAGCAATCCTGTGGCTGTTGCGTCCATGGCGATCTTTTCGATCATTGTGATCATGGCCCTTTTGGCGCCAGTGATTGCACCGTTTGATCCATATGATCCGGCGCAGATCGACATCATGAACAGTGAATATCCGCCTGTTTGGATCGATGGGGCCGACCCAAGCTTTTTGCTGGGCACCGATGATCAGGGGCGTGATCTTTGGTCGACCATTTTATACGGCACGCGCCTGTCTTTGATGATTGGTCTGTGTGCTGTGACGCTGCAAGCGGTGTTGGGCATCAGTATTGGTTTGATTTCCGGCTATGTTGGCGGGCGGCTTGACAGTCTGTTGATGCGGATGGCTGACATCCAATTGTCGTTTTCGACATTAATGGTGGCGATTATTTTCCTCGCCGTAGCGCAGGCGATGTTCGGCTCTGAGACGTTCAACCAATATGCGATCTATTTCTTGATTGCTGTGATCGGTGTTTCCGAATGGCCGCAGTATGCGCGCACAGTGCGGGCCACTGTTTTGGCGGAAAAGAAAAAGGAATATGTCGACAGCGCGCGGGTGCTTGGCTTTGGACCGATGCGCATTATGGTGCGGCACATTTTGCCAAACTCACTGTCGCCGATCTTTGTCATTTCAACCGTGCAGGTGGCAAACGCGATCATATCAGAAGCTTCGCTGTCCTTCTTGGGCTTGGGCATGCCACCCAGCCAGCCGTCGCTTGGGTCTTTGATCTCGTCTGGCTTTGACTACATCTTTTCAGGCAGCTGGTGGATCACTGCGATCCCTGGTGTGGTTCTGGTGGTTCTTGTGTTGGTGATCAACCTTTTGGGTGATTGGCTGCGCGACGTGCTGAACCCGAAACTTAATAAAGGTTGAGCGTTATGTCCCTTCTGTCAGTACGTGATCTTTCCGTTAAATTTGCCATGCGCGACACGCATGTGACGGCGCTCAATCAAATTTCGTTTGATTTGGAAAGAGGCGAACGTCTTGGCATTGTGGGTGAATCCGGTGCGGGGAAGTCCATCACAGGGTTCTCTTTGATGAACCTGCTGAGTGCGCCAGGCTATATCTCTGGCGGGAAAATTCAGTTTCAGGGACAAGACATCACAGGCCTATCTGATACCAAGATGCGCAGCATTCGCGGCAATCGCATGGCGATGATCTTCCAAGATCCAATGGTGACGCTGAACCCCGTTTTGACCATCGGCCAACAGATGGTGGAAACGCTGAAAGCGCACCGTAAGCTGAGCAAGTCCGAGGCCGAGCAGATCGCTATCACAAAGCTGCAACAGGTGTATATTCCGTCCCCTGAAGAGCGGCTCAATCAATATCCACACGAATTGTCGGGCGGTATGCGCCAGCGTATTGTGATCGCCATTGCTTTGCTGCTGGACCCCGAATTGATCATCGCGGACGAGCCAACAACCGCGCTTGATGTGACGATCCAAGCTGACATTATGGAGCTATTGTTAGAGCTGTGTCAGTCGAGCAAAGTGGGATTGATTTTGATCACCCATGATTTGGGCGTGGTCAGTCAAATGACAGATCGCACCTTGGTGATGTACGCAGGGCGTATCATCGAGGCTGGGCGCACGCGTGAAATCATCAACGACCCGCAGCACCCTTACACCCAAGGTTTGATCAACGCCTTGCCGCAGCAAACCGCACCCGGCCAACGGTTGAAACAAATCCCCGGCAGCATGCCGACGCTGACAGAAGTGCCCAAGGGCTGTCCGTTTTCACCACGCTGCGCCTTTGCTTCTGAGCAATGCCAAACCACGCCACCTGAAATCGTGCGCCACGCCCATGTCGAAGTGGCCTGCCACGAGGTGAACCGCCTGCAAGGACCAGAGCTAGAAGGGTATACAGGATGACCCAAATGACTGATGACGCGCCGCTTTTGGAACTCAAAGGTTTGGAAAAACGCTTTGAATTGGACCAAGGCTTTTTGGAGACGCTCAAGTTTCGGGGCGGCAAGTTCGTGCGTGAAAAGCGTGACGTGCATGCCGTGAATGGCGTGTCTTTGCAGGTCAAACGCGGCGATGCTCTGTGCGTTGTGGGCGAAAGTGGCTGTGGTAAATCCACGGTGGCACGGTTGATCGCGGGGCTCTTGACGCCAAGTGCGGGCGAAATTCACTACGAAGGTACGCGGATCGACGATAAGTCACGTCGCGAGCTGATGCCCATGCGCAAGAAGATGCAGATGATTTTCCAAAATCCCTATGCGTCGCTCAATCCGCGCATGACGATTAAGCAGTCGCTCGAAGAACCCGTGCGCTACCACAGCCCCTCGCTGACGCGTGGCGAGGTCGAGGCCAAAGTTGCAGATGTGATGCAATCGGTCGGGGTCGATCCGACGTGGATGGGGCGCTATCCGCATGAATTTTCTGGCGGGCAAAGACAGCGGATCGCCATTGCGCGCGCTTTGACGGTCGATCCTGAATTCATCATCGCGGATGAGCCTATTTCGGCGCTGGATGTGTCGATCCAAGCGCAGGTGTTGAACCTGATGCTTGAGGCGAAAGAAGAGCGTGGGCTGACCTATTTGTTCATCACCCACGACCTGAGTGTGGTGCAGCATTTTGGCACGCAAGTGGCCGTGCTTTACTTGGGTGTTGTGTGCGAATTGTCGGATACGGCCACATTGTTCGAAAACCCCAAACACCCCTATACCAAGGCGTTGTTGTCGGCCGTGCCGCAGCTCAGCGATGACCGCCCAAGCCATATTCGTTTGAAAGGAGAAATCCCGACGCCGATCAATTTGCCGCAAGGTTGTCCTTTCCAAAGCCGGTGCGTTTCGGTCAATAGTAGATGTATGACGGACGTACCGAGGCCTTTGATGCAACCTGATGGGGCTTTGGTGGCCTGTCACGCAGTTGAAGAAGGTCGGCTGACCAGCTGATCCGACGACGGGGAACGGGATTTTTAGATGGATATCGAATGGCTCAAAGACTTTGAGGCTTTGGTCGCGCAGAAAAATTTTTCGCGCGCGGCAGAAGAGCGCAATGTCAGCCAACCCGCGTTTTCACGGCGCATTCGTGCGCTGGAAGAAGGCGTGGGTGTCAAACTGATCGATCGCCAAACTCTGCCGTTGTCTTTGACACCTGCGGGGGACGTATTCTTGTCGCAATCGCGGATCATCTTGCGCACCTTTACCGAGACGATCGATCGTTGCCAAATCGTAAGTGCAGCGGGCGACAATGTTATTCGGTTTGCGACGTCGCAATCGCTGTACATGACCCACTACAAGACCCACATTGCGCCGCTTGTGAAAGAGGGCGGGCTTGATATCGATCTCAACTCGACAAGCTGGGATGCGGACCAATTTGTATCGGCTTTGCAGCAACGCTATTGCGATGTGATTTTGACCTATTGGCATCCTTCGATGGATTTCTTGGCGCCGCTGGAATTGGGCAAATGTGAATACATCACCTTGTCAAAAGACGACTTTGTTTTGGTGTCGCGCGTGCAAGATGGTGTGCCCTCACATCCGCTCGACAAGACCAACAAAAAGCCGGCATCATTGTTGTCCTATGGGATTGCATCGGCGCTGCATGCGGTGGTCGATCACATGCTGCGCGTGGGCGCGGATGGTCCAAAATTTCTGACCGTGAACCGAAGTGCTTTGGCCATTTCCGTCAAGGCGATGATCATGGAAGGCTTTGGCATGGGCTGGTTGCCCTATGAGCTGTGCAAAGAGGAACTGGCCGATGGGCGTATGGTTCAGCTTGGCGACGACAACCACATTGGACGTCTTGAAGTGCGGCTCTATCGTGACAAGGAAAACGACAAGCCCACGCTGCGCAAGCTGTGGAAGCAGATGCAAAAGTTGACGCAACAGGACGACGCTTAGACGCCTGTCGCGGTCTTTCGATTAGATTAGTTCTTTTTCCAGTTTCAAACAGGCCACCTGTGCGGGGCCTTGGCGATGCAACTGCGGCCGTGTTTGCGCGCATTCGGGCGAGCGCTTCGGACAGCGCGTTTCAAACAGGCAACCGGTTGGCAGATTCATCGGGCTGGGAAGCTCGCCCTCTAACATCTGCGGTTGCATCTTGATCTTTGGATCTGGAATAGGCGCGGCCGAAAACAGCGCTTGCGTGTAGGGGTGCTGCGGTTCGCCAAACAGGTCTATGGCAGGGGCATGTTCCATCACGCCGCCCATGTACATCACCAAGATTTCTTCCGAAATATGACGCACCACGCCCAAGTCGTGGGCCACAAAGATCAATGTGAGGTTCATGTCTCGCTGCAATTCGCTCAGGATGTTGACCACTTGCGCTTGGATAGACACGTCGAGCGCTGACACAGGTTCGTCACACAGTAACACATCTGGTTCTGTCACTAAGGCGCGTGCGATGCCGATCCGCTGGCACTGACCGCCTGAAAACTCATGCGGGTAACGGTTGAAATTGCGCTGCGCGATACCGACGCGGTCCAGCATGCCGCGCGACACGATGCGGCGTTCCTCTTCGGACAGTTCAGGGCGGAAATACCGCAAAGGTTCTGTTACAATTTCGCGCACAGTCATGCGCGGATTCAGCGAGGCAATCGGATCTTGAAAGATCATTTGCATCCGGCGACGCAGGGCGTTGAGATCGCGCTTGTTGCCGTAATTCACGTCCTTGCCGTCAAAGATGACTTTGCCAGATGTTGGCGGGTTTAGGCCTGCGATGGCGCGAATAAGTGTCGATTTCCCGCAACCACTTTCGCCCACAACGCCAAGCGTTTTGCCGCGTGGCACATCAAAGCTGACCCCATTCACGGCACTCACGATGCCTGGCGGGGACCACGGCCATTTTTTGGCGTTTCCAACAGTGAATTGCACATGCAAGTCACGAACGGACAAAAGGGGCTGGGTCATGACAATTCCTCAACTGGGCGCAGGCAAGCTCGGCCATTTTCGAGTGGGGGCAGGGTGGATGTGCACGCCTCGATCGCATCGGGGCAACGCGGTGCAAAGGGGCAGGCGACCATTTCCAACATTTGGTTGGGCGGGCTGCCCGGAATGCTTTGCAACGTGTCGATGGGGTCCGCGAGATTTGGAATGGCGCGCAAAAGCCCGCGTGTATAGGGGTGGGCGGGGGCTTCAAAAATCTGTTCTGTTTTGGCGCGTTCCATCACTTTGCCGCCATACAGCACCAGCGTTTCTTCGCAAAATCCAGCCACAACGCCAAGGTCATGCGTGATCAAAACAATCGCGGTGCCCATGTCCCGTTGGATTTCATCCAGCAGGTTCATGATCTGCGCCTGCACCGTCACATCCAAGGCTGTCGTCGGCTCGTCGGCTAAGATCAGACGCGGATTACAGATCAGCGCCATCGCGATCACAATGCGTTGCCGCATGCCGCCCGAGAACTCGTGCGGATAGGATTTCAGGCGGTTTTTGGCGTCGGGGATTTGCACCGCATCCATGACGTCCAAGACGCGTTTGCGTTGCGCGGACCCTTTGAGGCCTTCGTGCAGTTCGACGATTTCGCCCAGTTGACGTTCGATCCGCATGTAAGGATTGAGCGAGGACATCGGGTCTTGAAAGATCATGGCGATCTCGCGCGTTCTGATCTTGTTCAGCGCGCGTGTCGACATTTTAAGGATGTCTTGGCCGTCAAATAAGATCTCGCCACTGGTGCGCGCGTTCTTGGCCAAAAGCCCCATGGCGGACAGGGCGATTTGTGATTTTCCCGATCCACTTTCGCCCACAATGGCAAGCTTTTGCCCTTTTTGAATGTCGAAGCTGACATCGTTCACGGCGTGTACCATGCCATCGTTGGTGGCGAACTGGATGTTGAGGTTGCGTATTGAAAGTAGGGACATCAGCGTTCTTTCGGATCAAGAGCATCACGCAGGCCATCGCCGATATAGAACAGCGAGACTTGTGCGATCACAAAGAAAATGGCGGGATAGGCAAGTTGCCATGTTGTCCCAAACGTCATGGTGCTGGCGCCTTCCGAAATCAAAGCCCCCCAGCTGGTGTTGGGTTCTTGGATGCCGACGCCCAAGAAGGACACGAGGCTTTCGGTCATGATGGCTTCGGGGATGGTCAAGGACATGTAGATGATGATCACCCAAAGCATATTGGGCAGGATGTGACGGGCGATGATGGTGAAGTCGCTCATGCCCAGCATGCGCGCTGCATCGACAAATTCGCGGTTTTTCAGCATGCGCACTTGGCCGCGTACAATCAACAGGCCTGAGGTCCAGTTCATGATGATCATCACGATGATCATTTGCGACAGGGACCGCCCAAAGAAGGCCTGCCACACCACGAAGAAGATGATGTAGGGAATGGCCAGCGTGATGGTGTATGCGCCCATGATGAATTGGTCGGTGCGCCCGCCATAAAAGGCCGCGACAGCGCCAATTGTGGAGCCAAGGATCACCGACAAGATGCCCGCAACAAAGCCAACCAAAAGGGAGGTGCGCGATCCTTGTACGACGCGGGCATAGAGGTCACGCCCCAATTCATCGACGCCAAAATAGTGACCATTGGCCAAAGACGGCCCGCCTTCTTCTTTGATTTTGCCCAGCAAAGACCAGTCAATTTCTTCATAGGTCCATTGTGACAACACGTTGCCAAAAATGGAAAACAGCACAAGAAACCCAAGCATAAAGACCGAAAAGACGGCCATTTTGTTTTTGAAAAACCGAATGCGGGCATCGGCCCAAAACGAACGGCTTTTGACCATCTCTTCGGCCAGCGCTGTGGTCGTCTCAGGAGACGTCAGGAGTTGTTTAAGCTTTCTCACAGGTTGCTCCGCACTTTTGGGTCGATCCAAGCGTAGAGCAGGTCAACAAGTAGATTGAGCGTGAATGTCAGCACGCAGTACAAGATGGCAAGGCCAAGGATGATGGAATAGTCGCGCGAATAGGCGCCTGAAATAAAGTCCTGTCCGATGCCGCCTGTGGAAAAGAACACATCGATAAAGACCGAGCCGGTGATCATGTAAACGAACACGCTGCTCATGTAGGTCAGGGCGGGCAGTAGCGCAGGTTTAAGCGCGTGGCGGATCAATATTGTGCGCTCTGGCAGACCTTTGGCGCGGGCGGTGCGAATGAAGGGTGAATTGAGCACCTCAAGCAACGATCCGCGGGTGAGGCGCGCGATGCTGGCCATGTAAGATGTGCCAAGGGCCACGGCAGGCATGATGACATAGCTCCAGTGCCCGCCATTCCATCCCCCACCAGGCAGCCAGCCAAGGGCGAGGGTGAACAGCAGCACCATCAGGGGTGCCAGCACGAAATTGGGAAAGATTTGGCTGAAGATCGCAAGGCCCGTCATCACGTAATCCCAAAAGGAATTGTGTTTCAAAGCGGCGACAATGCCCAGCGGGATGCCAGTGGTCAAAACGAAGACAGCGGACCAAAATCCGTAGGTCAGTGTCACGGGAAACCCTTGTGCGATCACATCGTTGACGGTGCGGTCCTTTTGCGAAAAGGACGGGCCAAAGTCGAAATAAAGCACGATATTCTTGATGTATGTCCAAAGTTGAACATGCAGAGGCTCATCCATTCCATAGCGCTCAAGCACGTTTTTCATCACGGAGTCTGGCAAGGCGCGTTCAGACGTGAACGGACCACCGGGGGCCAAACGCATGATGTAAAAGCAAATGATGATCAGGATCAAAAGCGTTGGAACGATCGCCATTAAGCGTCGCAAAGTATAGTTGAGCATGAAGCCTCCGAACGCCCCTTTGCCCGCGGCTTGCAACCCGCGTGTGGGCAAAGGGGTTTTGTCTTACAATCGTGGTGTTAGAAGTTACTCAGCGACAATGTACATGTCTTTTGAGTACATATTCTGTTCCACGTTGTGGATCGGCCAGCCTTTGATTGTGTCTTTCAACATGATGTTTGTTGAGTAGTGGTAGACAGGTACAACAGGCATTTCGTCTGCCAAGATTTCTTCGACCTCTGTGTACAAAGGCTGTGTGTCTTGCGACGATTTTGCTTCTGCCATCAGTTCATCAACGCGGGCGTTTGAGTATTTGCCATCGTTGTAGCCGGACGGTGTTGTCAGCAGATCAAGGAAGGTTGAGGCTTCGTTGTAGTCACCACACCATGCCCCGCGTGCCATATCATAGTTCTGCGCGCCACGTGTTTCCAAGAACACTTTCCACTCAAGGTTTTCGAGCGTCACATCAACACCAAGCTTTTGCTTCCACATTTGCGAGGCAACAATCGCCACTTTTTGGTGCGCTTCTGATGAGTTGTAGAGGTAGTTAAACGCCAGTTTTTCACCGTCTGGGCCATAGCCTGCTTCTGCCAACAGTTCTTTGGCTTTTGCATCACGTTCCGCTTGGGTCATGCCCGCAATGTCCACAGCAGGAACTTCAAAGCCAGCTGTCGCAGCCGGAGTGAATGTGAATGCAGGGAATTGGCCGCCTTGCAGCACTTGATCCACGATCACTTGGCGATCGATGGCGTAAGACAAAGCTTGGCGAACGCGTTCGTCTTTGAATGCTTCAGGGCCATTTTCAGACATGTTGAAAGTGAAGTAGTAGTTACACAGGCGTGGCAGGGCGTAGGCCTCGTCTGGCAATTCAGCAGCCAAAGATGGGTATTGGCCTGCAGGAATGTCCGTCTTGTCAACTTCGCCAGCGCGGTAACGCGTCAACGCCTGAGAGTCGTCGCCAATCACCAAGGTCACAACCTTGTCGATCACTGTGTGCGCGTTGTCCCAGTACATCGGGTTGCGTTCGCGTGTAGAGCGTTCTTTGGCCACGTGCTCTGTCAAAACATACGCGCCGTTGGTCACGATGTTTTCAGGTTTGGTCCAGTCAGAACCAAATGCGTCGATCGTCCATTTTGGCGATGGGAACGTGGTGGTGTGTGACACCATTTTAGCAAAGTAAGGCAACGGCTGGGACAGCTTCACAACAAAGGTGTGATTGTCTGTGGCTTCCACGGCCAGATCGGTGATTGGCTTTTCGCCCGCGATAATTGCAGATGCGTTTTCGATGGACATCAATTCCATGTACCACGCGTATGGGGACGCCAATTCAGGGTCAACCGCACGCTGCCATGCATAGACAAAATCGCCAGCCGTGACAGGCTTGCCATCAGACCATTTCGCAGTGTCGCGCAATGTAAATGTGTATGTTTTGTTGTCATCGCTTACTGTGTGGCTCAGCGCGACACCTGGTACGATGTTGCCGTCTGCATCTTGGTTGTACAGGCCTTCAAACAGGTCGCGTGCAATGTCTGCGCCATCTGCATCTTCAATAACCTGAGGGTCAAAAGAAGACACTTCGTCGAGTGCGCGATAGGTGAACACTTGGCTGTCAGCCAAGGTTGTGCCGGCTGGCACGTCTGCTGCATGTGCGCCGACCAAAAGGGACGTGGACAGCAAGGCAGACAAAAGAGGGATGTGTCGTGACATAAGATTCTCCGTGTTGGTTTTTTGTATTTTATTGAGAAAGCTTAGGTCCGCGCGTCCGCAAACTGCCAATGCCAATTTCGAATAGGTCATGCAAATCTGGAATAGTCTGGCCCAAAGCATGGCTTCACCACCACAGGGCGCACAGGCTCATTGACGTTTGCGCCCGCTCTGGCGCAACCTGCGTCCAAGCTTACGCGCCTGTGCATCCATCAAAGGGGAACCAGATGTTTCTTTCAGTCTTCGATATCTTCAAAATCGGCATCGGCCCGTCATCGTCGCACACCATGGGCCCGATGGTGGCGGCGGTTCGATTTTTGGATGACCTGCGCAGTGGCATCGATCGGATTCCAGGCGCTGGGGATCTCTATTCACTGAGTGCGACCTTGCACGGCTCGCTCGCCTATACGGGCAAAGGTCATGCGACGGACCGCGCTGTCATCTTGGGCTTTTGTGGCTTGCTGCCCGACACGCTTGACCCTGATCAGGCCGAAGCCATCGAAGCCGAGATGCGCGCAACTGGCATGGTGCACCCCGATGGGTTGCCTGCGTTAAAGTTCGCGCCCCAGACGGATTTGGTGTTTGATTTTGGCCAGCCCCTTGAGGGCCACGCCAATGGCATGGTGCTGCGCGCGCATGACAAAGCGGGCAACAATTACCACGTGCAAACCTATTATTCAGTCGGTGGCGGGTTTGTTGTCACCGAAGCAGAGCTAAAGGGTGACTATGCACAACGCGCGCCCCTCGCGCAGCAAAAGGAAGAGAGATCCTTTCCCTATCCCTTTGGCACTGCGAACGAAATGTTGCGCATGGGGCAGGCGTCTGGCCTGAGCATTGCCCAGATGAAGCGCGCCAATGAAACCTCTATCCACGGCGCAGATTTGGACGCTAAGATCGACAAAATTCTGACGACATTTGATGACTGCATCGCGCGCGGGCTGTCCAAAGACGGCGTCTTGCCG
>NZ_JBDMZG010000066.1:0-31618 GCF_039769035.1 Pacificibacter sp. | reverse complement strand
TCTTTTCTCTTATGAATGAAGCTGATATGCCCGCGGGGACACCCGAAGGAAAAGCTATGACTGACGCCGATTCAAAGACTGTTATCCGTCTGACAAACACGAAAACCCGCAAAAAAGAGGTGTTTACGCCGATTGATGCGCAAAATGTCCGGATGTATGTCTGCGGGCCGACGGTGTATGACCGCGCCCATATTGGCAACGCGCGCCCTGTGATCGTGTTTGATGTGCTCAATCGCCTGCTGCGCCATGTGTATGGCGCGGATCACGTCACCTATGTGCGCAATTTCACGGATGTCGACGATAAAATCAACGCCAAGGCTGCCGAAACAGGCCGCTCTATTCGCGAGATCACGGACGAGACCACACAGTGGTATCTGGATGATATGCAAGCCGTGGGCGCCATGGACCCCAATCACATGCCCCGCGCCACAGAATATATCGCGCAGATGGTTACAATGATTGAGGTGCTGATGGAAAAAGGATTTGCATATGCCCAAGAACATATTGGGCATAATTCTGGTGATCGGACGGTATTTTTAGATACAGAAAAAGCAGCAGCTCATAGCTACTTTAGTGTTGAGGCTGATCCAAATTATGGCGTGCTATCAGGCCGTACTTTACAGGATATGATTTCCACTGAGAAGGCTGACGAAGGTGCAGGAAAAAGAAATCCAATGGATTTCGTTCTGTGGAAGCCCTCGGATCAAACGCAGCCTGGTTGGGACAGCCCTTGGGGGTACGGTCGCCCTGGTTGGCATATCGAGTGTTCTGCAATGTCCAAAGCATTGCTGGGAGATGTCTTTGATATTCACGGCGGCGGATTGGATCTAATGTTCCCGCACCATGAAAACGAAATAGCACAATCCTGCTGCGCCAACGGCACTGATAAAATGGCAAATTACTGGCTGCACAACGAGATGTTGCAGGTCGAGGGCAAGAAAATGTCCAAATCTTTAGGCAATTTCTTCACCGTGCGTGATTTGCTGGACCAAGGCGTCCCAGGTGAAGTGATCCGCTTTGTGTTTCTAAGCACGCATTACCGCAAGCCGATGGACTGGACGCAGGAGAAAGCAGATCAGGCAGAACTCAAGTTGTTGAACTACCATAATTTGATTTCAGATTTTGCTGATCCCGACTTGGCAAGTGAAGCGCATGTTAGCGGTGAAGTCGTTAATGCACTTGCCAATGACCTTAACTCGCACCTAGCGCTGACGCATCTAGATGCATTGGCGAAGCAAGTAAGAGTGAATAAGGACGCAGCTCAGCAATTGGCGCACGATTTAAAGTTTTTGGGGTTTTGGAACGAAGACTTCGGTCGAAAACCTAGAGCAGTTTGGGTTGATCCAAAAAGTGAGCTAACAATTGATCAGCAGGCGATACTTGGAACGCTTTCGAAGCGTTTACATGAGCGACGGGCAACAGCCATGGAAACTAAAGACTTTGCCCCTGTGGATGCGCTCAAAACGGCGCTTTTAGACGCAGGCGTTGAAGTGCGTATGTCTAAAACAGGTGTCGAGCTTGAGGCTGGCCCGAAATTCGATGCGTCAAAACTGGAGGGTCTTTTGTAATGGCAGACCAAGCTCAAAAAGAACGCCTCTACCTCTTCGACACAACGTTGCGCGACGGGCAGCAAACCCAAGGGGTGCAGTTTTCCACGCCGGAAAAATACCAGATCACCGATGCGCTCGACATGTTGGGCGTGGATTACATCGAGGGCGGTTGGCCCGGTGCCAATCCGACGGATTCCGAATTTTTCGATGATGCCCCCAAAACAAAAGCGACATTCCTTGCCTTTGGCATGACCAAGCGGGCAGGGCGCTCGGCTGAGAACGACGAGGTGCTCGCGGGCGTGATGAACGCTGGCACGGATGCCGTGTGTCTCGTGGGCAAAACCCACGATTTCCACGTGACGACAGCGCTTGGCATCACCTTGGAAGAGAACCTTGAAAATATCTCAGCGTCTTTCGCGCATCTGGTCAAAAACGGCCGCGAGGCTTTGTTTGATGCCGAGCATTTCTTTGACGGATACAAGGCTAATCCTGACTACGCGCTTAAATGTTTGAAAGTCGCCTATGAGGCCGGCGCGCGTTGGATAGTCCTTTGCGACACCAATGGTGGCACGCTGCCGGGAGAAGTGTATCAAATCACGCTTAAAGTCATCGAAAGTGGCATTCCGGGCGACCATCTTGGCATTCACACTCATGACGACACAGGCAATGCTGTTGCGAATTCCTTGGCGGCGGTCAATGCGGGCGCGCGTCAAATACAAGGCACGCTAAACGGCTTGGGTGAGCGCTGTGGCAATGCCAACCTGATTACTTTGATCCCGACGTTGCTGCTCAAAGAACCTTACAAATCGACCATGGAAACGGGTGTCACCGCAGATGGTCTTGAAAGCCTCGTGCAAGTGTCTCGGATGCTCGATGATATCCTCAATCGCGTGCCACAACGCTCCGCGCCTTACGTTGGTGCCTCGGCTTTCGCGCATAAAGCGGGCTTGCATGCTTCGGCGATTTTGAAAGACCCGACCACTTACGAACATGTCCCGCCAGAAGTGGTGGGCAATGCACGCATCGTGCCGATGTCGAACCAAGCGGGGCAGTCGAACCTGCGTAAACGGCTGTCCGATATGGGGCTGAACCTGCCCAAAGGCGACCCCGCCATGGGCCGAATTTTGGACCGCATCAAAGAGCTTGAAGGCGTTGGCTATTCCTTTGACACAGCGCAGGCGTCATTCGAGTTGCTCGCACGCAAAGAAATTGGCCTCTTGCCGACGTTCTTTGCTGTTGAACGCTACCGTGCCACGGTCGAGCGTCGTTTGGATTCGCGCGGCGAGATGATCCACCTGTCCGAAGCGACTGTGGTGGTAAACATCGGTGGCGAACGTCACCTATCGGTTTCCGAAGGCATTGTTGCGGACGGCTCAGACGGGGGGCCTGTGAACGCCTTGTCTAAAGCGCTGGTCAAAGATTTGGGCCCGTATCAATCCTTGATCGAAGATATGGAACTCGTTGACTATAAAGTGCGAATTACCCAAGGTGGTACTGAAGCGCGCACACGTGTCATCATCGATTACGAGGATAGCACCGGACGGCGGTGGTCCACCGTGGGCGTGTCGTCAAACATCATCGACGCGTCTTTTGAGGCTATGTTGGACGCAATCAATTGGAAGCTCGTGCGTGATGGTTCGCAAGCGCTTGGGGCCGAATAATGGCTTCTGTCCAAGACGTTCAAGCCTGTGCTGAGTTGGTAAAGGCCGCTGACCAAGAACGGTTTCGTGCCACGATGGCCGCACCCGTGCCCGCACGCGATGTACTGTTTCCGATCCATGCCTTTTGTTTGGAAATTGCCAAAGCACCGTGGTTGACCAAGGAAAGCATGATTGCCGAAATGCGGTTACAGTTCTGGCGTGACGTTTTGCAAGAAAAAATCGATGGTAAAGACCCGCGCGCGCATGAAGTCGCACGGCCTTTGGCTGGCGTTTTAGATGCTCAGGCCGCGGAGGCGTTGGATAAGACCGTCACCGCACGCCAGTGGGATATTTACAAAGACCCACATGAGGATTTGGCGTCGTTCAAGTCCTATTTGAGCAACAGCTATGCCGTGCCAATGGTGGAAGCCTCGCGTCTTTTGGGGGCGCCTGCTGAAACCCATACAGCCTTGAAAAACCTCGCATATGCGGGTGCTTTGGTGCGTTATTTCGCTGCGGTTCCAAAGCTTGAAGAGGCGGGACGCATTCCGTTGGTTGATGGGCGTCTCAGTGCTGTATCGGAACTGGCATCTGATGCATTTGAGCAGGTGCGTGGCAGTGGTGAGATTTTGGCGGGCTTGGACAAAGTTGAACGTGCCCCGATGATTGATGCATTGACACATCTGCCGCTGCTCAAGCGGGCGGCGCGCGCTCCAAGTGCTGTGATTGAGGGGCGTCTCAGTCTGACGCCAATAAAGCAATCGGTTCGCTTGGCGATGGTCTCTCAGGCGCCTTCTTGGGCTTTCGTCTGATAGTAGCTTAGGACATAGACGCGGATCGCTGATGCCAATCCGCTTTCAACGCCGCGCATTTCATCAACTTCGGCAGCTAACACGTTGATAGGTTTGCCTGTTTCTGATGCGATGTCACGAAAGGCCGTCCAGAACGGGTCTTCTAAAGACACAGACGTACGGTGTCCGTGTAGGGTGAGAGATCGTTTGACGGGGCGGCCAATCATTCGGGTTGGTCCGTTTTATGCCCGTCGAGCAAGGCCTTAGCTTTGGCTTTTTGTGCCTCTTCCAACTGTTTTTGCGCTTTGGTGCGGCCGAACTTCACGGAATTTTCATCGGCCTGCGCGCGTTTGGCGGCACGGGCTTTTTCTTTGCGGTATTTATTGAGATTGATAGGTGTGCTCATGGGGTGCAATGATACCCCTTTTGGCGAGATTGGCAAGCGTGACGTCTGTTAAATAGCAAAAGGGCGACCCGAAGGCCGCCCATTAAGGCTTTGATTAGAAATAAAATTAGTCTTTCGGACCAATCATTTGTTCTGGGCGCACAACCGCGTCGAATGTGGCTTCGTCAACAAAGCCCAAAGCAATCGCTTCTTCTTTCAATGTCGTGCCGTTTTTGTGCGCAGTCTTGGCAACTTTGGTCGCGTTATCGTAGCCGATGGTCGGCGCCAATGCTGTCACCAGCATCAAGCTTTCTTTCATCAACTTGTCGATGCGTTCGATGTTGGCTTGTGTGCCGACGACCATGTTGTCGGTAAAGGCAGACGCGCTGTCACCCAAAAGTTGCATAGATTGCAAGACGTTGTAGGACATCATTGGGTTGTAAACGTTGAGCTCAAAGTGACCTTGCGAGCCAGCCATGCCAACAGCTGCATCGTTGCCCATGACGTGACAGCAGACCATTGTCAGCGCTTCGGCTTGGGTCGGGTTCACTTTGCCGGGCATGATGGAAGAGCCTGGCTCGTTTTCTGGCAAGATCAATTCGCCAAGACCAGAGCGCGGGCCGGAGCCGAGCAAACGCATGTCGTTGGCGATTTTAAACAAGGACGCAGCCACAGTTTTCAAAGCACCTGAGAACATGACCATCGCATCGTGACCGGCCAAAGACTCAAATTTATTTGGGGCAGTGACGAAGGGCAGGTCGGTGATGTCAGCCATGTGTTTGGCGACAGCCTCGGCCCAGCCTTTTTTGGTGTTGAGGCCTGTGCCTACGGCTGTGCCGCCTTGGGCCAATTCGTAGATGTCAGGCAAACAAGCGTTGACGCGTTCGATGCCTTTGCGCACTTGGTGCGCATAGCCACCAAATTCTTGACCCAAAGTCAGTGGAGTCGCGTCTTGTGTGTGCGTCCGACCGATTTTGATGATGTCCTTGAATTCTTCTGACTTGGCTTCCAAGGCTGAGGCCAATTTGTCGAGACCTGGCAACAATACGTCGCGCGCTTGCATGCCGATGGCAACGTGCATCGCAGTTGGGAACGTGTCGTTTGAGGACTGACCCATGTTGCAGTGATCGTTGGGGTGAACAGGGGACTTGGAGGCCAATTCACCACCGAGCATTTCGATTGCGCGGTTTGAAATGACTTCGTTGGCGTTCATGTTGGACTGTGTGCCAGACCCAGTTTGCCAAACCACCAACGGGAAGTTGTCGTCGAATTTGCCGTCGATCACTTCGGTGGCAGCAGCGATGATCGCATCGGCCAAGTCTTTCGGCAAATTGCCTTGGGCGAAGTTTTCCATCGCACAGGCTTTTTTCACAACACCAAGGGCGCGGACGATTGGGACAGGCTGCTTTTCCCAACCAATTGGGAAGTTCATGATGGAGCGCTGTGTTTGTGCACCCCAGTATTTGTCTGATGGAACCTCAAGTGGGCCAAAGCTGTCTGTTTCTGTACGGGTGGTTGTCATCGGGGCTCTCTCCCTTGATCGAAGCCATAAATTTGGGATGGATATACGCGTTTGCGCCACCGCATGCAATGTATACGGTTGCATACATGCGCGATGTTAGCGATAAAATTGGCCACCGGATGAGAGATTTTTGCGCAAAGGACGACTGGACGCTACTCCGGTCTCAGTTTTAGGCAGTAGCACTCCGAATGTGCTCACCAACAGCGAGACGACCTAGTCTACTTGCGAAATTTATCGAGCGAGACAATTTCAGCCTCTTTCGGGCCGGTGTCATCCGACTTCTTTGGTTCTGCTGCAGAAAAGTCAGCCACTTCGGATTCTGTCGCGATGTCATCGACATCATCCAAATCGCTGTCGATATCATCATCATCGGCTTCTTGCGTTTCAAAGCGCAAACCGAATTCGACAGATGGATCAACAAATGTGCGAATGGCGTCGTATGGGATAAAGAGCGGCTCAGGGCTGTCGCCAAAGTTCAAAGTGATAGAAAAACTATCTTCGTTCACTTCGAGATTATCGAACCAGTGTTGAATGACCACGGTCATTTCTTCTGGATAGCGATCAGAGAGCCAATCCGCCAATTCGACATCGGGGTGCATTGTGTCAAAGGTGATGAAAAAATGGTGATCGCCGGGCAACCCATCTTTGCGAACGTCGAGTAAAACTTGACGTATCAAGCCCCGCATCGCGTTGTGCATTAGGTTTCCGTAATCGATGGATTTGGCCATCTCGCATCCTCTCATGTCGCCTTAGTGATAACATAAGGGATTCTGGGGCGAAGGAAAGGGCTTGCAAGCTGCATCGTCCCTAAAACCATCCCAAACAATAGTTTGCGCCTAAAGTTTGGTGCCAGACGGTATTCTGACAGTGATGGTGCGCATCAAAAGGCCGATTATGACAATTGCTCTCCTGCAAGGCAAAGCATTACGGTGTCTTGTGGTAACAGGCCCAATTTTTCGAAAAACCCAATAAAGTCAAAGTGATTGTTGGCCTCGACTATTTTGTTGTCTTTCACTTTTATCATGACCTGTCCGGTGCAGGATAGAGGTGACATGTCTTCGGCGTTTTGCCCATGCAATGTTACGAGCGCCCAAGCTTTGTCGCCGTCTTCCATGCTGTGCTCAATGTCGACTTTGATGTTGCGAATGAGGCGCATGACGGCTGGCACAATCGTTTGAAAGTCCTCTAGCTCTGCTGCCAAATCGGTCATGAACCCATTCGCCATGGCGTTCACATCAAAGTATTCATTTACGGCCTCAAGGTCTGCTTCTTCCCAAACCCGTTTGTACCATGCTTGTAATATTTCCACGCCTGTCATTTCGGTGCTCCCAAGTTTGATTCTTAGAAACATTACCAATCTTCAGATGAATTATTGGTTACGAAACAGCCACTGGATTCAATTTTAGGGATATATCGATTTTTGAAAGTGCAGGTTTCTGTTGCCAGGTACCTGCGAACCCCGCCTGACGCTGCTAGGCGACAGGGCTTAAGATTTCAATGTTTCGCACAGCTTACGCTGCGAGAGCCATTGGAGCTTTGTTGTCATTTGCAACTACTCAGTTTGTACCGATAACGGTGGTAACTCACCGAAACAAAGCTAACCCCTTTAGACGTCCGTCGATCCTATTTCGTCCCCATGTGCCCCGATTTAAGCCCCAAATGAAAGCTTTGAGCGGGAGTGATTGGTGGAGACGCAGGGTACCGCCCCCTGGTCCGATCCGTGTATTACGAGCGCGTTTATGTTCATAGTCGAGCGAACTCGACAGGTTTTATATAGGCGCTTGCTGCGGGAGCTGCAAGGGGAAGGGCCTTGCGAGGGCGTAAATCGTGTTTGACATTCCGCTCGCGGGTAGCGACTGTTTTCTCAAAGAAATCAGAGACCAACATGAAGTCTATTTGAGACTGTCTGGGAGGATATCATGCGCGCATTGGTGATGGAACAAGGGGCCGACGGCTTGGCTTCGGCACGGATTAAAGATGTGGACGAGGGCTTGATGCCTGCAGGCGAAGTCACAGTGCGTGTTGAGTATTCGACATTGAACTACAAGGACGGATTGTGTCTGTCGCCCAAAGGGGGCGGACTTGTGCGTAACTATCCGCATGTGCCTGGAATTGATTTTGCGGGCACTGTTGAGGCATCCGAGGACGCGCGCTATGCGCCAGGCGATAAAGTTGTTTTGACGGGTTGGCGTGTCGGTGAAGTGCAATGGGGTGGCTATGCGGAAAAAGCGCGGGTCAAAGCCGATTGGTTGGTACCATTGCCCGATGGTATCACACCGCGCCAAGCGATGGCTGTAGGTACCGCTGGTTTTACGGCCATGCTGGCGATATTGGCGCTCGAAGACCACGGGTTGACGCCTGACAAAGGCCCCGTTTTGGTGACCGGTGCTGCTGGTGGGGTTGGGTCTGTTGCGACTGCGATTCTGGCCAACCTTGGATATGAAGTTGCTGGGGTGACTGGGCGGCCTGAGCAAGCTGATTATTTGAAATCATTGGGGGCAAGCCAAATCGTTGCGCGTGGTGATTTGAACGAAACCGTGAAGCGTCCCCTTGAGACCGAAACTTGGGCGGGTTGCATTGATGCCGTTGGTGGCGAGATGCTGGCGCGTGTCCTTGGTCAGCTCAAATACGGGGGCTCAGTGGCCGCAATTGGATTGGCTGGCGGAGCCAGTTTGCCTGCCAGTGTGATCCCATTCTTGCTGCGTGGTGTGAACCTGTTGGGCATCGACAGCGTCATGCAGCCGTTTGACAATCGCCAACGTGCTTGGGCGCGGATCGCGACAGATTTGCCGATGGACAAGCTTGAAGCGATGACGGTGCCTGCAGCTTTGGAAGATTTGCCGCAGCTTGGAGCCGATATTTTGAAAGGTCAGGTTAAGGGCCGCGTGGTCGTTTCCATTTAGTAACGCAGCGTACCGTTC
The DNA here is from genome assembly GCF_039769035.1 of Pacificibacter sp. NCBI lineage: Bacteria > Pseudomonadati > Pseudomonadota > Alphaproteobacteria > Rhodobacterales > Roseobacteraceae > Pacificibacter > Pacificibacter sp. The sequence goes on along the minus strand of NZ_JBDMZG010000066.1, from coordinate 22,809 downwards.
AAAATGTTTAAGGCCACTCTGAATAAGGATGGCCTTTTATTTGTTTGGGCGCATTTCAATGCCCATTTTGTACCAAAGGAATTTAGTCGAACGATCGTTTGAGACGTGCCGCGCGGCCGCCGCGACGCGTGGTAGGGGCAACGGTGCGGTTTGGCAGGTCGGCCATGATGTCACTGCGCATTTTGGGTGTCATTGATCCCCAAGCACCGATTTCATCAATCGAGCGCGCACAGCCCAAGCACAGACGTGTTTCAGGATGGATTTGGCAGACCTTGTTGCAGGGGCTTTCGACCTCTGCGCGAGACCAGATATCGTTGGAGTTCCGCGTCATGCTTGCGCCTTCAAATGGCCCAAGCGGTCAAGCGCGCCTTGCAAAATAAGTCCTGCGGCGACTTGGTCGATTTTTTCGGCCCGTTTGGCGCGCGACATGTCGGCTTCCAGCATCACCCGTTCGGCAGCGACCGTGGACAGGCGTTCGTCCCAATAGGTAATCGGAATTTCGATCAACTGGCTGAGGTTGCGGGCAAAGGCACGGGTTTTTTGGCAGCGCGGGCCTTCGGATCCGTCCATGTTGCGGGGGAGGCCCAAAACAATGCCGCCGATTTCACGCTCTGAAAACACTTTGATCAGTTCTTGTGCGTCCAACGTGAATTTTTTGCGGCGCACGGTCATGGCGGAAGACGAAATAGACCGAAACCGGTCAGACACGGCCACGCCAATGGTTTTGTCCCCAAAATCAAGCCCTGCAATGGACGTCATGGTGGGCAAAACCGCAGCGAAGTCGGCAATGTCTTCGAAAATCTCAGCGCTCATTGAGCCACTCCTGCAGATTGGGCGGCGGCGCGAACCGTGGCCAAGGCGTTTGCGTCAGGTCCAAAGATGACCTGCGCTTCGTTCCATATAGCACGCGCACGACCAGTGTCACCCAAGACACCCAAAGACGAAATCAAACGCGCCCATTCGTCAGGGCTGCCGCCGCTGTTGGCCAAGCGCGCAGACAGCTGATCCACCATGGAACGAATGAACTCTTGGCGATCGCCTGCGTCCATGTCTGATGCGGCCTCGATGTCTTCGGCAGTTGGGCCTTTAAGTGTGCTGGCCAGTGGAGGCAGTGTGTATTTGATGCCCGCAGCCTGCGCGATGCCTTCAATTTGAGCGCGTAAGGCTGGGACCCAAGGATCATCTGGGGCACTGTTTTTCAACAGGTTGTTCCAAATACTAAAGGCTTTGTCAGGGCTGCCTGTTTGGGCAAACAACAAGCCAGCATAGTAATTCGATGCGCCATTGTCGGGGTCTCGTGCCAAAGATCTGGTCAGCGCGCGTTCTGCTTCGGGCGAGACACTAAATCCGCCAGCTGCCAAAATCATCATTTCTGCCAACGCAGCGTAGTCATCGGATGTTGCTTCATCTCCTTTAAGGACAATGACACGTTCTTGGGCTATATAGGCGTCCTTGAACATTTCAACTTGGTAGGCAAACATTGCCATCAATTGTTGCTGTTCAAGATTGTCTGGACTGGATTCCAACTTGTCGCGCAAACCGTCAAGTAGCTCGGTTCCCCGTGCATCAAGCTGTGGCACCTCCACGTTTTGTTCCAATGTGGCTTGGTTGGGGCGATTGTCACGAGCCTCTTGGGCCAAAGCAATGCGCCGCTCCAGCGGCAGGTCGGGATAGCTGGGCGCGCCTTCAAGGGCATAGAGCCAGACTCCAGCCGCAATTACAACTGCGCCGAGCGCTAATGCCGCCCAAAGGGGCGCTGGCGCGTCTTTGGTGGTTTGATCTCCGCTTTTGGTGTCCGCGTCTAACATTCGGCGCGAAATTTCCAAACGCGCGCGTTTGGCTGCATCTTCGGACAACAGGCCGCGCGACAGGTCGCGTTCAACCTCGGCCAATTGGTCTTTGTATACGCGCAACTCAACTGCCGTATTGCCAGCGTCATCAGATTCGGAGCCACGGGCACGGCGCAACACAAGCACCATGGGCGCTGTTGCCAAAAGGGCGATGAGAAAAGCAATGATCCAAAAGGTCATAAAGATGTTCCGCGCAAGGATTGGTTTGGCCTGCAGGTGTAAACGGGGATGTAGCTTTGGGAAAGGCCCAATCAAGTAGATGTGACTCTATGGCGTGGCAAAGGTGGGTAGGGCGTGCAAAATCTCAAGCAAGCTTGAGGTAAAATCGCACAACTTTGCGGGTCTACCCTTGACCCCGCGCGCGCATGGCATCACCTATAGGGCAATCAAACGCACCATATTTACAGGGGAGCCTTTATCATGGCCTTTTCACTTCCAGATCTTCCATACGCTCACGATGCACTTGCTGATCTCGGCATGTCCGCTGAGACACTCGAATTTCACCACGACCTGCACCACAACGCTTACGTGACCAATGGCAACGCTGCTATTGCTGGCACTGAGTGGGACGGCAAGTCTTTGGAAGAGATCATCGTTGGCACATACGACAAGTCTTCTGTCGCGCAAAACGGCATCTTCAACAACATCTCACAGCTTTGGAACCACAACCAATTCTGGGAAATGATGGGTCCAAACCAAACCGCTATGCCTGGCGAGTTGGAAAAAGCTTTGGTTGAATCTTTCGGTTCTGTTGAAGAGTTCAAAAAGCAATTCTCGGCTGCTGGCGCTGGTCAATTCGGCTCAGGTTGGGCTTGGCTCGTGAAAGACACTGACGGTTCACTCAAAGTGACCAAAACAGAAAACGGTGTGAACCCATTGTGCTTTGGCCAAACAACATTGCTTGGCTGTGACGTTTGGGAACACTCATACTACATCGATTTCCGCAACAAACGCCCTGTGTACCTCACAAACTTCCTTGAGAAGCTGGTGAACTGGGAAAATGTTGCCTCCCGTTTGGGCTAAGCCCTGACGCGATATGATAAAAGAAAAGGGCGCCTTTGGGCGTCCTTTTTTGTTTTGGCTTGGCTGTACTGATCGTTTTTGAACCAAGGGCTGTGCGCTGCTTTGTATTTTGGTATACCAATTTACGCTTGCACGAACGTCGCTTTGAGCGCCAACTGCAACAATGACTGATCGCAAAACCGGATTTCTGGCCCTATTCGCTGCCTACACTTTGTGGGGCATCTCGGCGCTGTACTACCGCGAGGTGAATCATGTGCCGGGGCTTGAGGTTTTGGCGCATCGCACGTTTTGGTCTTTTGTGCTGTTTGGCACTGTGATCGTTTTGCAAGGGCGCCTAAAAGAACTGTTGTTTTTGCTGCAACCCAAAAGCGGCGCGCAAGGCTTGTACCGGATTGCACCTGCTGCCATGTTCGTGTCGCTCAATTGGTTTTTGTTCATCTACGCCATTCAGTCGGATCAAACGCTTGAGGCCTCATTGGCGTACTACATCTTTCCGCTTATGGCCGCTGGCGTCGGCGTGGCTGTGTTTGGCGAGCGTCTGCGTGGGTTGCAGTATGTGTCGATGCTCTTGGGATTCGGCGCAGTTATGGTCTTGACCATCGGTTTAGGGGCGGCACCTTGGTTGGCTTTGACCATGTCGGGCAGTTTTATCCTGTATGGCGCGATCAAAAAGGGATTGGCCGTGGGTGCTGTGATTTCCATGGCGGCAGAAGCCGCTTTGCTTGCGCCCTTCGCCTTGGTCTATTTGATCGGGGCCGAAGTTTGGGGCTGGGGTGGGACGCCTGCGCAAATGGCTGGGGCATTTGGCGCCAACATGCATGACACCCTGCTGTTGATCCTTGCGGGAGCAGTCACAGGGGTGCCTTTGATCTTGTTCTCATTCGCCTCGCGCCGCGTGTCGATGATCGTGCTGGGGCTGGGCAATTATCACAACTCCACCCTGCAATTGATCATCGCCGTTTTGGTCTTTGGTCAGATCGTCACCCTATGGCATATGATTGCTTTGCCGATGATCTGGACAGGGCTGGCGCTGTTTACATGGACGGCGTGGCGGATTGACGTTCAAGAGCGCAAGGCGCGCAAATCTTCTGTGAGCTCTTCCACGGAAGAGACTGTTTTATAGAAGCTTTTGTTGATATCACTTGCAAAGCCTTCTGCAATGACATGGTCGATCAAGGCCTCTAAGGGCGCCCAGTAATCATTCACTGACAGCAGGTAAATCGGTTTTTCATGCAGGCCGATTTGTTTCCATGTCAGCACTTCGAAAAACTCATCCAAAGAGCCTGCGCCACCAGGCAAGACCACGATAGCATCGCAGTTCATGAACATGACTTTCTTACGCTCATGCATGTTTTCCGTGACCACAAAAGTCGATAAATCTGTCTTGCCGACCTCTTGTTTCAGCAGGTGCACAGGGATCACGCCAAAGGTGCTTCCGCCTGCATCTTGAGTCGCGCGCGCAACAGTGCCCATCAAGCCGACATCACCAGCTCCATAAACCAAACGCCAATTTTCATCTGCAATCGCACGCCCAAAGTCATCTGCGGCTTTTGCGTAATCAGGGTGTGCACCAGAGCGTGCGCCGCAGAAAACGCACACAGAAAGTGAAAAATCAGCCATTTTGAACCCTTTTAAGTCATACAAAGCAAGTAAGTCTTTGACCCTTGTTAGGCTCATTGCTACCTTGGCTCAACCCCTCTCAAAAGATGAGGGGACAAAGGGAAACGGGAACACAATTATGCCTCTTAAACGGGCCTTTGGAACAGCGACATTGCCCGTCGCTGGGGTGTCTGCTGTCGCAATCGCAGCCGTCATCGGATACTTCTTCTTTACTGGAACTGAGCGCGGGGACGAACAGTCGTCGCCAAGCGATCAACATTCTGCGCCAGTTGCTGATATCGCAACGCCCAAAGCCGCGCCAGAGGTGGTGGTCGCCGAAACACCATCTGAGCCAGCGCCCAAGCCAGACGTAGAGGTTGAAGCCGCATCAGACAATGCGCCGGCGGTTGCCCCCCAGACTGCGCCGCAAGCGGAACCTGAGCGTGAGGCCGTAGAAAATGCATCTGAGCCCGAAGCTGAAATCAAGCCGAGTGATGACACCGCGCAAGCCTCCGACGCGCAGGGGGCTGCCGGAGTGGTTGAAGCTGAAACTGCTGAGACCACTGAGGTGACGCAGCCTGAAGCGTCACCCGCACAAGCGGCCTCTGACTCTGTTCCGTCATCTGATGTTGTCGAAATGGCCGAAACCACAGTGGACGTTGTGCGTATTCCGTCCTCTGGCGTGTCCACGGTCGCAGGCCGCGCGGAAGCGGGCGCAGATATCTTTATCTTTGTGGATGGTATCGAAGTTGCCCGTGCCAAAGCCGGGGCAAGCGGCGACTATGTGGCTTTGTTCGATTTGCCATCTGTGGATCACCCGCGCGAAATGCAAATTGCTGCGCAAAAAGACGGCAACCGTGTTTTCGCCAGTGATTCAATCGTGATTGCACCTGTTGTGGCAGCCCCGTCCGAGGTGACATCCGAGACACAAATGGCATCCGCCGAGACAGCTGATGAGACGGCGCGACCCAGCGCTGACATTCAACCTGTAGAAACCGCAAATGCGGAAAGCACAGAGGTTGAAGCCACAGATACTGCGCAGGCGAGCGCAGAGACAGCAGTTCAAACCACCACAGCTATGGCCGAGAAAACCGTCGCTGAAGAGCAACCAAAACCTGATGCAGCGCCGACAATCATGGTTGCGAATGACGATGGGGTGAAAATCCTGCAGTCTTCTGGTCCCATCAAAGGGGTTAGCATCGATGCCATCACATATGATCCCAATGGCGGTGTTTTTGCCTCAGGGCGTGGCACGCGTGGGGCTTTGGTGCGGTTATATTTGGACAATGATCCCTTGATGGATGCACGTGTTGGTGCAGATGGTCAGTGGCGTACTGAGTTACAAGTGGCCGCAGGTCTATACACGTTGCGGGCCGATATGGTTGACGAGGCGGGCAAGGTGCTTGGGCGTGTGGAAATTCCATTCCAACGTGAAGATGTTGCCGTTTTGGCTGGCCTGTCGGACCAAGATACGTCTGCGGATGCGCAAGTCGCGTCAACAGATGCTGAGCAGAGTGGGACTAGCGATCAATCTGTCTCGGATACACCGGCGGATCAATTGGACGCGCCGCAACCTCGGATGTCTTCGATCACGGTTCAACCCGGCAATACGCTTTGGGGGATCGCGAGTGATACCTACGGTGAAGGGCGGCTTTATGCGCGGGTGTTTGACGCGAACGCGGCGCAGATCAGGGATCCCGATTTGATTTACCCAGGCCAAGTGTTTGTCTTGCCGCCAAGTGAGACGCGCTAGGGTAGGCGACACGTCGTAACGTGAAAGCAGGCATGCTCAGATGCCGTTTGTTTTGGTGCGGGGCGTATTGCCCCTGTTTATGGCCCGCATCACAACCTATATAGGACGTTCTGGCAGCAAACAGACGCGCAACACGCGTCTGTCCCCGTACCACGAAGACGCCTAACTTGTTCCGTATTTTCAAAGGCAGAGCTATGTCCCCACGTCCATCCATCACCAGTGACAAAGGCCCAGAAAACGGTTGGTCCGTGGCAAAACAGGTCGCGCCCTATCTTTGGCCTAAAAACAACCGCTCCGCGCGCGTGCGTGTGGTGTTGGCTTTGTGCGTCATGGTGTTGGCCAAGGTCGTCTCGGTCACTGCGCCGTATTTGTATAAATTGGCTGTGGACGTGTTGAGCGGAGACATCGCAGAAAAGCCCGAAATGATGTTGGTGTTTGGGGCTGTTGGTTTGACCATTGCTTACGGTTTTGCGCGATTGATGACCAATGGGTTTCAACAGTTGCGCGATGCTATTTTCGCGCCTGTTGGACAGGCCGCTTTGCGTGAATTGGCGTTGCAAACGTTTAAACACATTCATGCTCTGTCACTTCGGTATCACCTGACGCGCAAAACAGGCGGCTTGAGCCGGATCATTGAGCGCGGTGTGAAAGGCGTGGCCTTTTTGCTCAACGTGATGCTGTTTGGGATTTTCCCGCTTATTCTTGAACTGAGCATGGTGTTGATCATTCTTTGGGTCACCTTTGGGTTTTCTTACCTGTCTGTGGTGGCTGCAACGATCGCTGCCTATGTGATTTTCACCTTTAAGGTCACAGAATGGCGGGTGAAAATTCGTAAAGAAATGAACGACCAAGACAATGACGCCAATCAAAAGGCTGTCGATAGTTTGTTGAACTACGAAACGGTGAAGTATTTTAACGCCGATACCCGCGAAATCGCGCGCTACGACACCGCGATGGCGGCCTATGAGAAAGCCGCAATTAAGACGGAATACTCCCTCGCGTTTTTGAACTTTGGTCAGTCGGTCTTTATCACATCAGGCTTGGTTGTTGTGATGGTTTTGGCCGCATTGGGCGTGCAAAATGGCAGCATGACTGTCGGTGATTTTGTCATGGTCAACGCATACATGATCCAAATCACCATGCCGTTGAATTTTCTCGGATCAATGTACCGCAACATTCGCCAGTCTATGGTCGATATGGAAGAGATGTTCGGCCTTTTGGAACAACCTGCCGAGGTTGTTGATGCTGACAATGCCCAACCTTTGACGGTGACGGGCGGGGCGCTTGAATTTAAGGATGTGGACTTTGCCTATGATGTCGAACGTCCCATTCTGCGCGGTCTGAATTTGTCTGTCCCTGCGGGCAAAAAAGTGGCTGTGGTCGGCCCATCTGGTGCTGGTAAATCCACCATCGGACGTATGCTATTCCGGTTTTACGATATCGCATCTGGCAGCTTGCAAATCGATGGTCAGGACGTTCGTGACGTGACCCAAAAAACCTTGCATGCCGCGATCGGGGTGGTGCCGCAAGACACCGTGTTGTTCAACGACACCGTGCGCTACAATATTGGCTACGGCAAAGACAACGCCAGCTTTGATGAAATCGTCGCGGCCGCCAAAAAGGCGCAAATACATGACTTTATTCTCAGCCTACCCAAAGGCTATGAAACCCAAGTGGGGGAGCGTGGTCTCAAGCTGTCTGGTGGTGAAAAGCAGCGCGTGGGGATCGCACGCACGCTTTTGAAAGACCCTCCGATTTTGCTGCTTGATGAGGCCACCTCAGCGCTTGATACGCAAACAGAACGTGACATTCTGGGCGCTTTGAAAGCTGCGGGTGAGGGGCGTACCGTGATCACCATTGCCCACCGCTTGTCGACTGTTGCAGATGCCGACGAGATTGTTGTGTTGGAGCAAGGGCAGGTCATCGAACGAGGCACACATGAAGAGCTGTTGGAGCGTCACGGCAAATACAGTGCCATGTGGGCGGCGCAAGCCGAGGACCGCGAAGACGCGGCCTGAGGGCGCCAATCTTCAAGCCTTTGGGGTTCTAACAAATTGAAATTTATAAAAAAGTGATCCAGTGGCGCTGGCGCCCCGTACCCTTTTAAATAAGACAAAAACGGGACGGGGCGATGACAGCAATCTGGTGGATACGGCGCGATATGCGGCTTGTGGATAATCCCGCGCTGTGTGCTGCTGTGCGTGCGGGCGATGTGATACCAGTGTTCATTCGCGACAGTAGTGTCGATGCCTTGGGCGCCGCACCGAAATGGCGGATGGGCTTGGGTCTGGAGCATTTGATGCATCAGATTGAAGCACTTGGCGGTAATGTAGCTTTGCGAAGTGGTGATGCCCGCGAGGTTCTATTGCAGCTGGTGGAAGAAACGGGTGCGACGAATGTCTATTGGTCGCGCTTGTACGATGCTGAGGCGATACGTCGTGACACAGATGTGAAAGCGGCCCTCAGTGACAAGGGGATCAACGCGCAGTCTTTTAACAGCCATCTGTTGTTTGAACCATGGACGGTCGAAACCCAGCAGGGTGGCTTTTACAAGGTCTATACGCCGTTTTGGAATGCGGTGAAAAACAGAAATGTTGCGCCTGTTTTGGACATTCCATCGATCGCGTTTCATGCAGCATTACCCAGCGAACATCTGGATGATTGGCGGCTCGCAGCCGACATGCAACGTGGTGCAGATGTGGTTTTACCGCATGCCTGTGTGGGCGAAGCGGCCGCATTCAACAGGTTGCAAAATTTCATTGAGCAACACGTCGACCACTACAAGGCGAAACGTGATGTGCCGTCTGAACCTGTGTGCTCGGGTCTGTCGGAAAACCTAAGCTACGGCGAAATTTCTCCGCGCCAAATATGGCACGCGGGGCTGCGTGCGCTTGATGAAGGTGCCGCTGGGGCGGAACACTTTTTGAAGGAACTCGTCTGGCGCGAATTTGCCTATCATTTGCTGTTTCACAATCCGGATTTGGCAACGCAAAACTTTCGTCCGCACTGGCGCGCCTTTCCTTGGAAAGCCGAAGACGATACGCCAGAGGTTACGCGTTGGAAACGTGGGCAGACGGGCATTCCATTTGTGGATGCCGCAATGCGTGAAATGTATGTGACGGGGACGATGCACAATCGTGCGCGCATGATTGTCGCGTCCTATTTGACAAAGCATTTGCTGACGGATTGGCGCATCGGGCGCGCATGGTTTGAAGACTGCTTGATCGACTGGGATCCGGCGTCAAATGCCATGGGATGGCAATGGGTTGCAGGCTGCGGTCCAGATGCCGCCCCCTATTTCCGTGTGTTCAACCCTGAAACACAAGCGGCAAAATTTGACAAAGACAACGCCTATCAAAAGCGTTGGATTGCAGAAGGTGCACCGGAACCAAGCACAACAGCATTGAGCTTTTTCGACGCTGTCCCGACGGTTTGGAACCTATCACCAAAGAATTGCTATCCAGCACCAATTGCATCACTGAAAGAAGGACGAGAGCGTGCCTTAGAAGCCTATGGGGCGCTCCCAAAGCCGTCATGATTTTGCATCTGCAGCGTGACGGAACAACATAAATTTGATAAATTTAAACTAGCAAGCACCATGATAAGGCAGCACTGGTAAGAGAAGGGGGCAAAATGCTCGATCATACGAAGCAAGACTTGGATGCGTCTAACGTGTTCACCACCACAAAGGGGCAGCGCAACTTGCCGCGGTATTTCGCGCAAGCTTTTGCCGTGATTTCGCGTTTGGAGCGTGGGCAACTTGATTTCGTACTAACAGATGGTCGTGTGTTTCGCGCCAAAGGGCGTCGTTATGGCCCGAAAGCTGTGGTGCAATTAAAAAACGACGACGTGTTTGCGCGTTTGGTGCGCGAAGGCGATCTCGGATTTTGCGAGGACTACGTTCAAGGCGGCTGGGATACGCCAGATTTGCAGGCGTTTATGGATTTGGTGCATGCCGACAATGACGAACTGTATGACAGCTTTCCGGGCATGGCTATTGTTCGCTTTTTCGAACGCCTGCGGCATCGTCTAAACTCAAATTCCAAACGCCAAGCCCGCAAAAATATTTCTCACCATTACGATTTGGGCAATGCGTTTTACGCGTCATGGTTGGATGAAACTATGACCTATTCGTCAGCGCTGTTTGAGACAAACGCAGAAACCCTGCCAGAAGCACAGATCGCGAAATACCGCTCGATGGTCGATGAATTGGGCGTGCAATCTGGCGATCATGTCCTTGAAATTGGTTGTGGCTGGGGCGGGTTCGCAGAATATGCAGCGGGCCAACGCGGGCTGCGCGTGACGGGTCTGACTATTTCAAAAGAACAGTTTAACTTTGCTACAAAACGTATTGAAAAGGCTGGTCTTTCGCATCTGGTTGATATCAAAATGCAAGACTACCGCGACGAGGCCGGTCTGTATGACGGCATCGCCTCAATTGAGATGTTTGAAGCCGTCGGTGAAAAGTATTGGCCTGTCTATTTTGATACGTTGAAACGTTGTTTGAAACCAGACGCACGGGCGACGCTGCAAATCATTACCATCCAAGAAGCGCGGTATGAGATTTATCGCAGTTCCGTTGATTTCATTCAAAAACACATATTTCCGGGCGGGATGTTGCCAAGCCCTAACGTGTTGCGGACGCAGATTGATCGCGCGGATTTGAAGTTTGAACAGTCCAAAGAATTTGGCGAAAGCTACAGCAAAACGCTGCGACTTTGGTACGAGACGTTCAACGACAAGTGGGACGAAATCGAACCACTTGGTTTTGATGCAGAGTTTCGCAAAATGTGGAATTTTTACCTGACGTCCTGCGCGGCGACATTTCACAGCGGAAATTGTGATGTCACTCAGATCACAATGTCCAATCCGAAGGCATAGATTCCTTTTCAGCTCCACATCGCACGTATTCGCTTTATCGACACTGCTTTTGCCTTACACATAGGGCAAAGTGGTGGCGGCCCAATGGGGCGCGACGTGTTGAATACCTAGGTAAACAGATGACTGTACGCTCCGCGTTTGAAGCGCTCGAAGACCGATTTACGTCCGAAGAATTGGATTATCTGAAAACGGTCTTGAATGGGCCTGAGCCCTTTGTGACGCCTGCATTGATTGTAGCGGCGGCGCATGAGGTTTTGGCCTATATGCCATTTGAGCCAGCAAGAGACGTTGCCGCGCGGCGTAAAATGATTTTGGTGCGTGCCGATAGTCGGCTGCGCGCCCACAAAGGCAGGCCGATGGGGCAGGGAACCTCGCTTGCGCGGCAAGGGTTCGATCTTGAGGCTGTGCAGACCCATGCCTCAAGCTATCCCTATTCCGGTTTTTTTGCGATTGAGGAGCAAATACTTTCACATACGCAGTTTGACGGCACGTCGTCTGACAGAATGAAACGTGCTGCGTTTGTGTCTGCGGACGCTGTGACGGTGTTGCCCTATGACCCTGTGCGCGATCGGGTGCTTTTGATTGAACAGTTTCGGGTGGCACCCTTTGTGCGCGGAGATCATCAACCTTGGTTGCTGGAAGCCATCGCAGGTCGCGTGGATGCAGGTGAATCTGAAGAGACAACTGCACGGCGTGAAGCGATTGAAGAGGCAGGGATTACGGTGACGGACTTGCATCTTGTCAGCGGGTATTACCCATCCCCAGGTGCTATGACTGAGTATGTGACGTCCTATGTCGGGATCGCTGATTTACCAGACGAAGTTGTCGGGGTTGGCGGGTTGGAAGATGAACACGAAGACATCGCCAGCATGCTTTTGAGTTATGACGACTTTATTTCCTTGGCGGATCAGGGCGCTTTGGACACAGGTCCCTTGATGTTGTCCGCGCTTTGGTTGTCGCGTCACAAACACAAACTGTCTTAGGTACAGATATAGATTACCGCTTTGATATTACGCCTTTTTAGGCTGCATCCAAAGCCAAATCAGTGCAGCCCCCGCCAATGTCAAAAACGGGATCATCGCGATGTTTACAGCACTCCAACCATCTTGTGGCGTGCCGCCGGAACAGTTCATCAAGCCACCTGAGGCCAAAGAGGCAAAGGTCACGCCGCCGAATACCAACAGATCATTCATGCCTTGAACGCGTCCGCGCTCAGACGGCTCATGCGACGATGACAACATTGCTGTTGCGCCGATAAAGCCAAAGTTCCAACCAACACCAAGCAAGATTAGCGCAATAAAGAAGTTGTCAAGCGTGATGCCTGAAAGCGCCACAACGCCCGCTGCAGCCAAGATCACCAAGCCGGTGGCCATGATTTTCTCCACCCCAAAACGCGCGATCAGGCTGCCGGTGAAGAACGAGGGAATGAACATGGCCAAAACGTGGAACGACACCACATCGGCTGCATTGTTTTGAGTAAACCCACAGCCAACAACGGCCAAGGGTGTCGCCGTCATGACAAGGTTCATCAAAGCGTAGGACACCATGCCGACAATGATCGCCACAGCAATGCGCGGGGTTTTGAGCAGCTCCCATTTTGAGCGCCCAAGACTTTCGCCCGCTTTCGCGACAGGCGGTTTTGGGATGTTGAGAAACAAAAACAATGACGATCCCACGATGTTGATCGCGATCACGGTTAGATAGGTGCCCAAAAATGGCACGACCATGGCCTGTGCAGTCAGTTTGACCAGTTGCGGGCCGATGATGGCAGAGGCCAAACCACCCGCCATAACGTATGAAATCGCCTTGGGGCGAAAGGCATCTGACGCCGTATCTGTGGCGGCAAAACGGAAGAACCCTTGCGACGACTGATAAACGCCAGTGAACAAGCCGCCGAGTACAAACAGCCAAAAGTTTTGCTGCAACAATGCTATCGCGCCAATCGCCGCGCCCAAAGCACCTGCACCAGCGCCAATAAAGAAACCCACCTTACGACCATACTTTTGCATGATATTCGACATCGGCGTCGCGGTCAGCATTGACCCCAGCACCGTGGCGGTGATCGGCAAGGTTGCGAAACACAGGTTCGACGCCAAAGATTGTCCAGCAAGGCCAGCAATTGTGAAAATCATCGCCATTTGCGCGCCAAGGAAAGCTTGGGCCGCGACCAAGATGAACACATTGCGTTTGGCGCGGGCGTGGTTTTCAGGCGTGGTCATGCTGGTCATAGGGAAACTTCTTTAATGCAATGGGCTAAGTTTCAATGTGTAAGGCCGTTTGAATAAAAGAACACGCGACAAATTGTGCGCATGGGGTTCGCGAATTGTGATGAATAGGCGCTATGCGCGATCAATCAGATGCATGAAAGAACCAGAAACGGATCCGTTGATCAATCCGGCCTCTGGCAACTCCTGATTCATGGCATCTTTTGCCGTAAACAAAGCGGAGCCACTGGCTTTTAACGTGGTCGCATAGTGGAATTCATGCGCCGCCCATGATCCTGCAAACGGACCCGTTTGAGCAGTCACTGCGCGGTAGCCCAAATGCAGTTTTCGCGTCTCAAAGGATGTCTCCAACCCCAAAAGGCCCGCCATTTTGTGACGATTGCCATCCGCGTCGATCATTCCATCCCCCAACACCATATAGCCTCCGCATTCACCGTAAACGGCGCGGCGGGCCGCGGCTTCGCGCAGACCTTGCATAAAGTGATGATTGCCCGAGAGTTGGCCTGCGTATAATTCGGGGTAACCACCCGGCAAATAGGTCAGCGCCATAGGTGCAGGCGCTTGGTCCGCAAGGGGCGAAAAGAATGAAATTTCAGCGCCTTGCGCGTGCCAATCAGCCAAGAGATGCGGGTAAGCAAAGGCGAATGCGGCATCTTGAGCCACGGCAATGCTTTGCGCTGGGGGTGGCGCGGGCTTGTGCGGAGAAGCTGCTTCCACATCCTGCGTCAAAGCTAGAATTGTATCCAAATCAACATGGGCTGCGACGCTGTCGGCGACTGTGTTGAGATAGCTTTCTAAGTCCGTGCGCTCTTGCGCTTGGACCAATCCCAAATGACGATCTGGGTGGACGATGTCCGCACTGCGCGGCACGGCCCCCAACACAGGCACGTCGATAAGGGCCAAAGCGCGCTCAAGCATATCGCGGTGGCGCAGGGAGCCGACTTTGTTCAAAATCACCCCTGCGATACGTACTCGAGGATCATGCGCCACAAACCCAGCCACAGTGGCGGCAATGCTTTGCGCCATCCGTGCGGAATCCACGACCAAAATGACTGGAATATCAAACAGACGCGCCAAATCTGCTGACGCGCCTTTGCCGTCTTGGGCGGGATCAAGGCTTGGTGCACCGTCGAACAGGCCCATCGCGCCTTCAATGACCAACGTGTCTGCGGATCCAGAGTGGGCGAGGGCCGTCAATCGGTTTGGGGTCATGGCCCAAGCGTCCAAATTAAAACAGGTCTGTCCGCAGGCGGCCTCGTGAAACCTTGGGTCGATGTAATCTGGGCCAGATTTGGCCCCGCGCACGGCATGACCGCGCCGCGAGAGCGCCCGCAAAAGGCCCAAAGTCAAAGTTGTTTTGCCAGAGCCCGAATGCGGGGCTGCGATCAAAACCGCACGGGTCAATCGCGCACCTCAGCCGGTTTGCCGCGCCCGAGTGGATCGAGATTCCGCGGTGCTTCACCACGTGCCAAGGCCTGCCAATCCAGAACTTGCCGCATCAAAACGGAACGCCCAACGCAAATGATTGCGGGCGGCCCCATTTCGGTTTTGGCAATGTCGTCAAGCATCGCGCCGAGTGTGGTTTCCAGAACCTTTTGATTTGGCGTGGTGGCTTGGGAAACGATTGCAACAGGTTCATCCATGCCGCGCCCAGCGCCAAGCAGACCGTCGCGAATAGAAGGCGCGTGTTTCATGCCCATATAGATGACCAAAACACCAGAGGCGCGTGACAGTGCATCCCAATCCAGCGTTTTCGTGGCTTCGCCAGTTTGGTCGTGCCCCGTGACAAAGGTTACGGCTTGGTTCACGTCGCGGTGCGTCACAGGAATGCCGGCATAGGCCAATCCGCCGATGCCAGCTGAAATACCCGGCACAATGCGCACATTCACGCCATGTTGGATCAGGGTTTGCGCTTCTTCGCCGCCACGACCAAAGACGAACGGATCGCCCCCTTTAAGACGCAGCACACGTTTGCCCTGTTTGGCGTAGTCCACCAAGGTCAAAGAAATATCGACTTGTTTGGCCGATGGCTTACCACCGCGTTTGCCCGCATAGACTTTTTCCGCCGCAGGATTGGCCCAGTCCAAAATTTCTGGCGCAACCAATGCATCATAGACAATGACATCCGCTTGGCGCAGAGCATTGACAGCGTGCAACGTCATCAGACCAGGGTCGCCGGGGCCTGCGCCACACAGCCAAACCCAGCCAGGTTCGATTGTAGGCCAGTTTCCGGTGGG
Source organism: Pacificibacter sp. (assembly GCF_039769035.1). NCBI lineage: Bacteria > Pseudomonadati > Pseudomonadota > Alphaproteobacteria > Rhodobacterales > Roseobacteraceae > Pacificibacter > Pacificibacter sp. The sequence goes on along the minus strand of NZ_JBDMZG010000066.1, from coordinate 7,241 downwards.
CAAAGAGAGTGTTGATTCTTCCATAAGCGATTTATGCCTCACTGCGACGGGCTGTGAAAGGCTCACAACGCTGTCTTTGTGCAAGAAAACGCATAGCAATCCGCTGGACCATCATTCTATAGTGCCCGTAATGACAAATAACCCGACCCCCTTGCGCCGTGGCTGGACCACAGGCGCCTGTGCCACCGCCGCCACGCGTGCGGCTTTGATGCAGTTGTGGGGGGAGGGTTTTCCTGATCGTGCGCGCATTACACTGCCCAAAGGGGAACGTCCCGAGTTTGCCTTGTCGTTCACTGATTTTGGCACTGATGAAGGCAAAGACTGGGCCGAAGCGGGGATTATCAAAGATGCCGGCGACGATCCTGATGTGACGCATGGGGCTGAAATCCGTGCACGGGTGACGCGCTCATCAGGGGGCGTTGTGTTTAAAGCGGGCCTTGGCGTTGGCGTCGTGACCAAAGCGGGCCTGCCCATTGGCGTGGGCGAGCCTGCAATCAATCCGGTGCCGCGTGAAATGATGACCGCGCAGGTTGTGGAAATGGCTGCGCGTTTGGGCCAAGACCCTAATATTGAAATTACGATTTCTATTCCTGATGGTGCCGAGATTGCGCTTAAGACATGGAACCCGCGCCTTGGCATTAAAGGTGGTCTTTCGGTTTTGGGGACCACGGGCGTCGTGCGCCCCTTTTCCTGTGCGGCTTGGATCGCGTCGATCCATCGCGGCGTCGATGTGGCGCGGGCTGAAGGGCTGACGCATTTGTCTGGCTGTACTGGCGCGACCTCTGAGCGGATCGTTCAGGCGCATCACGGGTTGAGTGACGCAGCGATGCTCGACATGGGTGATTTCATCGGCGGTATGTTGAAATACATCGCCAAACATCCCGTTCCTCGTGTGACCATCGGCGGCGGGATTGGCAAGATTGCCAAGTTTGCCCAAGGGGAGATGGATTTGCATTCCAAGCGCAGCCAAGTTGATTTGCCGTTTTGGGCGGATCAGTTGGGGCTGCCTGAAATTGCTGGGGCCAACACAGCGCTTGAAGCGACGCAAATTGCCGGACCGGTGTTTGCCGAAACCGTCGCACGAAAAGCGTTGGAAACAATCAATGCGCGGTTTAAAACCGCCGCAGATGGCAGTTCCATCGCCTATGACATCGTGGTGATTGACCGCAAAGGTCAAATCTTGGCCACAGCTTCCTAAGAAAGGCAGACCTATGATCCTACTTCTCGCGGGTACCGCGGAGGCGCGCAATTTGGCGGGCTATATGAAGGACGCTGGTATTGATTGTATTGCGTCTTTGGCAGGGGCCACGCGCACGCCGATTGATTTGGGCGTGCCGACGCGCGTTGGCGGCTTTGGCGGGGCAGATGGGTTTACGGCTTTTCTTGAGGCTGAACATATCACTGCGGTGATTGATGCCACGCATCCTTTTGCGGATAAAATCACCGCACGCACTGCGGACATCTGTAAAGCGCGCGGCTTGCCGTATTTGCGGTTTGAGCGGGCGCAATGGATCTCACGTACAGGGGACGCGTGGCACCGCGCAGATACATATGCCGACTTGGAGCGATTGATCCCCAAAGGCGCGCGTGTGTTCGTGGCCACGGGACGTCAAAGCTTGGCACACTATGACACTTTGCAAGATCGCCATTTGATGTGTCGGGTGATAGATACGCCGACTGCTCCGTTCCCTTATGCCAATGGTGAATGGATCGTTGGGCGCCCACCGTTTTCCGAAGCCGATGAGCGCAAGACATTTGAGGCGTTGAAACCTGATTGGCTTGTGGTGAAAAACGCAGGCGGAGCAGGGGGTAAAACCAAACTCGCAGCGGCACGTGCTTTGGGCATACAGGTCGCGATGATGACACGCCCAGATGCTCCAGATGGGATCGAGCGCCGCGAACAGATTTGTGATGCGTTGGAATGGGCGGAGCAGTTCTGAATGAGCGATGACAAAGGCGTGCGGCGCATAACCTGTCAGGCAGATGTCGACGCCGATGCGGCAGTTTTGGCGGCGCTGCATCCGCAATTTGCCAAAGCTTTGGCTGCAACTGGCCCGCTGCCTTTGCGTTTGCGCAGCGATGGGTTTGAGGAATTGGCCTCTGCTATCGTCAGCCAACAGGTGTCTGTCGCCTCAGCCAATGCCATTTGGACACGCGTAAAGACAGCTGGTTTGCACAATGCACCTGCGATCCTTGGCGCGTCAGACGAGGCATTGCGCGGCTGTGGGCTTTCACGACCCAAGGTAAAATATATCAAAGCCTTGGCAGAGGCGCAGATCGATTTCGACGCACTTCGGTCCGCGTCCACCGAAGATGTCATTGCGGTGTTGACGCAAGTTAAAGGCATTGGGCGTTGGACGGCGGAAATTTACGCGAAATTCTCATTGGGCCACGCAGATGTCTTTGCCGCCAATGATTTGGCGCTTCAAGAAGCTGCGAAGCTCTTGTTTCAGCTGCCTGAACGCCCAAATGAAAAGCAAATGCGCGCATTGGCTGCGCAATGGGCCCCATATAGGTCGGTTGCAGCGCGGCTTTTATGGGCATACTACCATGTTGAGAAAACCCGCGAAGGAATACGCTGATGTCTGTGCTCGATCACAAAGTAAAAGAAAGTCTGTCTGGATCCGCTCACTCTGTGGTGGTGTTTTTGCACGGGTATGGGGCCAACGGCGCCGACCTTTTGAGCCTTGCGGACCCTTTGGCAGAACATATGCCAGACACAACATTCTATGCGCCCGATGCGCCTGAGCTTTGCCCTGGCAATCCGGGTGGATATCAGTGGTCGCCCATTCCGTTCATGGATGGATCATCAGAAGAAGAAGCTCGGGCAGGGCGCGAACGCTCTGCGGCTGAGTTGAACTCCTATTTGGATGATATCTTGGTGGATCACGACCTTGAGCCGTCACAAATGGCTTTGGTTGGATTTTCGCAAGGTACGATGATGGCATTGCAAATTGGACCGCGCCGCGAAGATGCTCTTGCCGGCATCGTCGGTTTTTCTGGGCGTTTGCTTGAACCAGAAATGTTGTTGGAAGAAACGCGGTCTCGCATGCCGATTTTGTTGGCGCATGGCGACCAAGACCCTGTGGTGCCAGCAGATTCGTTGCCCTCTGCCATTCGCGCCTTGCAGGGCGCAGGATTTGAAAAGGTGTACGGACATGTGATGGAAGGCACTGCGCATGGGATTGACCCTGAAGGCCTGTCTGTTGCGCTTGCATTCTTGCGTGAACAGTTTGGCTACGAATAACTGCTGAGCAAGGTGCAGATTTTGAATTGATTGCGCAGGCGTCATGAGACTGTAGAGCGTGCGTATCGGCCAAAAACTGCACTTTTCCGCCATATGATGTCAGAAGCGCTTGACGGCATATTTCTAATTGTTACGCTTTGTCTATGCACTGGATGGAGGAATGTCCTATGGAACTGATTTTTACTTTGAGCGCCGCAGCTGCCATGTTTATTGCAGGTGTTGCCTTGGTTGGACAACCGCAACGTCGTGCTATTCGCGTACGTGCACAGGACAAACGCCGCTAACGCCATCGTTTGATTGACGCGCAGTTTCGTCAAAGCGCGGTGGTTTGATTTGAGATTTAGGAAAGATCGCATGGTTTAACATGCGGTCTTTTTTTGTGCGTTTTGTCATATCTGTGTCATTTGGTCTGCGTAAACCTTGGTCACGGCCAAACATATATACAGGGGTCTTGCCAGCTTTCCCCCCCGATATATAGTAGAGGTAAGTCTAGGACAGAGTCCTTTGCGGCACACTGTTCACAGACCTGACAAGGATGAGGCGTGATTGACCATGCAAACGGACAGTGATTTTCGAACAGAATTTGTGAGAGAGCCTATGGCGCGCAAAATGCACCCTGCGTTGGTGTTGAATGCGGACTATAGGCCATTGTCTTATTACCCGTTGTCTTTGTGGCCATGGCAGGAAGCGATCAAAGCTGTGTGGCTCGATCGTGTCGACATCGTCGCCGAATATGACCATGTGGTGCGAAGTCCACGACATGAGATCAAGATCCCGTCTGTTGTCGTCCTAAAAGATTATGTCAAACCTCAAAAGCGCGTGGCCTTCACGCGCTTTAATTTGTTTTTAAGGGATGAGTTTTGTTGCCAGTATTGTGGATCAATGGGGAATTTGACCTTTGATCATGTGATTCCACGCGCCCGTGGTGGCATTACCTCTTGGGAAAACGTGGTGGCGGCGTGTCAGAAATGTAATCTGCGCAAAGGATCTAAGTCCTTGCGTCAAATCGGTATGCAGTTAAAGAAAACACCTCGTGCGCCTGAGTGCGAACAATTGCGTAACGTCGGGCGCAAGTTCCCGCCAAACCATCTTCATGACAGCTGGATCGACTTTTTGTACTGGGATTCAGAGCTCGAAGCGTAACTTACGCTGAACAGCTGGCGCCACCGAGGACGCAGAACTTTGCACAGTGTGGATGGTTTAGGGCCACGTCTTTCTCTGCTTCCTTGAGTGTCGCACCAAGATCAAATTGGCGATCATAGGGCAGGAGGGTGCAGGCTGCCACAGATGGAGCTTCGCCTTTGCGTTTCACCACCATGCGTGAACTTGCACACATCACGGACTCAGGTGATTTGTTTAGGATGCCCCAGCAGTCTGTGGTGATTTCGGGCACGTCGACGCTTGCATCCATTTCAGGGAATACAACTGTCATTGCTGGATTTTGTGCGTCGATGTCATAGGCGCGTGCCACAAACAGTGCTGCAAAGCCCGCACGGGCTTCGGCGTCGGTTTCATCCCACAACGACCGCGCTGCGACCGCCATTGTAAATCCCGCATCGCGCAGCCAATCCATCCCAATTAAAGTCCGTTTGAAACTGCTCGCACCGCGCATTTTATCGTGATTGTCTTCAGACCAATGATCCAGCGACACACGCAACGTCAGCTTGTCGGAATAGGTTTTTTGTATGTCCAAAAGCCCAGCGCGCACGGAAGGGCGCATCATCGGCGCCATGGCATTTGTAAGAATCAACACCTGATATCCGCGTTCCAGTGCCACCCGTGTCATGTCGATCATCTGCGGGTTCATAAAGGGTTCGCCACCGGTGAACGCGATTTCGGTCACGCCCCAGTCCAATTCGGCTAGCTCATCCAAGTAGGCGCGCACGTCTTCCGTCGTGATATAGACCAGCGCGTCATTGGTGGGCGAGCTTTCAATATAGCAGTTCACACAAGTGATGTTGCACAGCGTTCCAGTGTTAAACCAAAGCGTCTGCGGATTGCTCAAAGACACGGTCGCACGGGCATCCCCCTTGGCTGTCACCTTAGGATTGATGAATTTTTCACCATGTGGCCAATTTGAACGATTTGCGTCTAAGTCTCTCATCTGAATGCTCATTGTGACTGGATTAACCTGTGGTATGCGTTTGTATCGTTATTGGAAAGGCTGTTTTGCCATTTCTACGGCTTTGTGAACGCTGCGCGAGTGCAGCCAAAATGGTATGCCAAAATGCAAGGCAGACGAATTGGCAAACGGGTGCTAGACTTTGCTTATTCGGGCGGATAAACCTAAGTCGTTAGCGCTAACGGCGTTTTGGTCTAAGACGATACGGCGCTGCATTTCATCGGTGTAGGCGCCAAACATATACAAAGCGCCGTAAACGCGCACTCAAGGAGACACATCATGGTTTCACGCGTCATTCCTGTCGAAGACTTTGACTTGGTGATTTTTGGTGGTACGGGCGATCTGGCCCGTCGTAAAATTTTGCCAGGCTTGTACCGACGCTTTTGTTCCGGCCAAATGCCAGCACAAGCACGCATCATCGGCGCGGCGCGGTCTGAATTTGGAACGCCAGAATTTCGCGGCATGGTGCGCGACGCTATTCACGAGTTTTCCGAGAAGAACGATTGCGACGAAGGCAAAATCGAAGAATTCTTGGCGCAACTTCACTACGTGACAATCGATGTAATGGGCGATGGCGGTTGGGCTGAGCTGAAAGATTTGATGCGCGACGGTGTGGTCAAAGCCTTTTACTTCTCCGTTGCACCAAAGCTGTTTGGGGCGATCGCAGAACGTTTGCACCTCAGAGGGATTTCAGACCCTAAAAGCCGGATCGTGGTGGAAAAACCCTTTGGCCGAGATTTGGACACTGCCAAGGCGTTGAACGCTGATTTGGCTGCGCACTTTGACGAGACGCAGATTTACCGGATCGACCATTACCTTGGCAAAGAAACCGTGCAAAACCTGATGGCTGTGCGCTTTGGCAATATCTTGTTCGAGCCTCTGTGGAATGCGCAGTACATCGATCACATTCAAATCACCGTGGCGGAAACCGTCGGCGTTGGTGGACGTGGCGAGTATTATGATCGTGCGGGTGCAATGCGCGACATGGTGCAAAACCACTTGATGCAGCTGTTGTGTTTGATCGCAATGGAGCCACCAAGCAAGTACGATCCAGATGCTGTGCGTGATGAAAAACTGAAAGTTATCCGCGCTTTGGAACCTATTGCGCCGCACCATATCGTGCGTGGCCAATACGATGCGACGGATACGGAACAATCGTATCGCGAAGATGCGGGCGATCCAAAATCTCGCACCGAAAGCTATATTGCGCTACGCTGTCAAATCGCCAACTGGCGTTGGGCGAACACGCCGATTTATATGCGCACCGGTAAGAAACTCAAAGCGCGCGCGTCTGAGATTGCTGTGGTGTTTAAAGAAACACCGCATTCCATTTTCGGCGAAGAGGCTGGCACTCACGCCAACGTTCTACGCATTCGTTTGCAGCCAAATGAAGGCATGACATTGCAAGTGACCATCAAGGAGCCAGGCCCTGGTGGCATGCGTCTTGTGGATGTGCCGCTTGATATGTCGTTTGCGGACGCTCTGGGCGACGCAGCCGAGGATGTGCCAGAAGCTTACGAACGCCTGATCATGGACGTGATCCGTGGCAACCAAACACTGTTTATGCGCGGCGATGAGGTCGAGGCAGCGTGGGCCTGGACGGATCCATTGATCAGTGGCTGGACCGCCCGCAACGATGTGCCAAAGCTTTATGATGTTGGGTCTGCTGGTCCAGAGGATGCAAATTCGATGCTAAAACGCGAAAATCGTGCGTGGCGGGAGATCAAAGAATGAAGCTGATTGAATACTCAGACCGCGATGCCTTGATGCTGGACTTGGCTGACATCATTGCTGGAGAACTGACCTCGGCGCTTGAACATTCCGATCGTGCGTCTTTGTGCGTTCCAGGCGGAACAACCCCAGGCCCGATTT